>CAUJFM010000297.1 GCA_963169595.1 Bacteroidota bacterium
TCACCAAGCCGGTGACGCTGGAGGTGGAGTTCGGCGGGAAGAACACGGACCCCTGGGGCAACGAGAAGCTGGCCTTCGCCCTCAACGGCCGCATCAACCGCAAGGACTGGGGCCTCAACTGGAACGCGGCCTTGGAAACGGGCGGCGTGCTCGTGAGCGATGAGGTGCGCCTCAGCGCCGAAGTGCAATTCGTGAAACAAGCCTGAAATTGGCCGCAGAGGCGCAGGGATGCAGAGAAGAGCCGGTGCGATGGAACGTGCGAACACGGGCCTGATCCTCCCACTCTGCGCCTTTGCGCCTCTGCGGCGAGAACCGAACCGATGGACCGCAAGCAATTCCTTCTCTCATTCGCCACGCTGCCATTGGCAGGCGCCGCCATGAAACTCACCGACCTTACCCGCATCACCGACCCGCTGCAGCCCAGCCCGCGAATGCCGGTGCTCTTTCTGGGCCACGGCAGTCCCATGAACGCCATCGAGGAGAACGAGTTCGTGCAGGGCTTCCGCAAGGCGGCCGCCGAACTTCCGCGTCCGCAGGCCATCCTGGTGGTGAGCGCGCATTGGGAAACGCGCGGCACGCAGGTGACCGCCATGGCCCACCCGCGCACCATCCACGACTTCGGCGGCTTCCCCAAGGCCCTGTTCGAGGTGCAATACCCCGCGCCCGGCAGTCCGGAGCTGGCGGAGGAGGTGAAGCGTTCCATCACCAGCACCACCGTGGGGCTGGACCACAGCTGGGGGCTGGACCATGGCGCATGGAGCGTGGTGAAACACCTCTACCCCAAGGCCGATGTGCCCGTGATCCAGATGAGCATCGACTACAGCTTGAAGCCCGAGCAGCACTACGCCCTGGCGAAGGAGATCGCCCGGCTGCGCGACAAGGGCGTGCTCATCATCGGCAGCGGCAACATGGTGCATAACCTGGGCCTGGTGGCCTGGGACAAGCTGCACCAGAGCTACGCCTTCGATTGGGCGGAGGAGGCGCGCGCCCGCATGAACCAGGCGATCCTCACCGGCGACCATGCATCACTGGTGAACTTCCACGCCCAGGGCAAGGCCTTCGAGCTGGCCATCAACAGTGGCGAGCACTTCGTGCCGCTGCTCTACACCCTCGCCCTGCAGGGGAAGGACGAACGCGCCATGCTCTTCAACGACAAGCCGCTGGCCGGCTCGCTCACCATGACCTCCGTACGCATTGGCAAGGCCTGAACCCATGCACCACACCCTGCTCACCGCACTGTTCATCCACACGATCATCCTTACGGGCTGCGCACAGCCCACAACACACATGAACGACCTGACCAACCCACTGCTCTGTGACCCCGATACCGGCGTATGCGCCGTGCCTGGAATGGAGGCCGACGCGGGAACCCTGTTCGCGCAACCCGCAGCATCGAAGACCAAGCCCATCACCCTGCTCTACTTCACGGACCCCATCTGCAGCAGCTGTTGGGGTGCCGAGCCGCAATTGCGCCGCTTGAAAGCGGAGTATGGCCACCTGGTCGATGTGCAGTACCACATGGGCGGCCTGCTGCCCGGCTGGGATGTGTACAACAGCGGCGGCATCAGCAAGCCCAGCGACGTGGCCGGACATTGGGACGAGGTGAGCCCGCACTACCGCATGCCCATCATCGGCGATGTGTGGCTGGAGGACCCGCTGCCCAGCAGCTATCCGCCGAGCATCGCCTTCAAGGCCGCCCAGCTGCAGGACCCCGCCAAGGCGCTCGTGTTCCTGCGCCGTCTGCGCGAGCAGGTGCTGGTGGAGAAGAAGAACATCACCAAGTGGCCCGTGATCGCCGATGCGGCCACCTTCGCTGGACTGGATGTGACGCGCCTGGAGGCCGACCACAAAGGCGCGGCCAACGCGCTCTTCCAAGCCGACCTTACGCTGGCGCGGTCGCTGGGGGTGCGTGGCTTCCCCACCTTCATCTTCAGCAACGATGCGGGTGAACGCCAGCTGGTGTACGGGGCGCGGCCCTACGCCACCTTCGAGGAGGCGGTGAAGAAGCTCATGCCCGGTGCGGCTCCCGATCCACGTCCCAGCACCTTGCCGGAGCTCTTCGCCACACATCACTCCTGGTGTGCTGAAGAGGTGGCCGTGATGCTGGGCATCACCCACGCCCAGGCCCTGGCGCAACTGCAGGCCGCGGAAAAGGCCGGCACCGTGCGCGCCGTACACACGCGCAACGGCAGCGTGTGGCACAGGCGCTGATCGTTCTCTTTGCCCGCACCTCATCCACGATACCGCGCCATGCTCACCACCCTGCTGCACCACGCCACACGCCTTGACCGTGTGGGCATGCACCTGCTCCGCTATGGCACCGTGCTGGTGCTGCTTTGGATCGGTGGCCTCAAGGTGTACCACTACGAGGCCGACGGCATCGTGCCCTTCGTGGCCAACAGCCCGGTGATGCGCTTCTTCTACCACCATGACGCACCGGACTACAAGGCGCACATGAACAAGGAAGGCCAGGTGGTGCCCGAGAACCGCGCGTGGCACGAGGCCAACGGCACCTATCCCTTCGCCCTCGGTCTCGGTGCGGTCATCTGCGCCATCGGCCTGCTCATCGCGCTCTATCCATGGTTCCCGCGCTTGTCCGCGCTGGGCAGCTTCCTGTGCATCGGCATGTCGGTGATCACGCTCAGCTTCCTCATCACCACGCCGGAGACCTGGGTGCCCGACCTGGGCGGACCCGAGCACGGCTTCCCGCTGCTGAGTGGTGCGGGCCGGCTGGTGGTGAAGGATGCGATCATGCTCGGTGCCAGCGTGGTGACCCTGGCGGATGCGGCACGGAAGGCGCTCCGGTCCGCCTGACCGGTGATCGTGTGCCGTGTGGTACCGGCACCAGGTACGGCCCATGCGCATGGCAGCCGCGCGTCAAGACCGCTGGGGTGCGCGCACCAGCAACCCCAGATAGCCCATCACCACCAGCACCATCGCCGCCGATCCCGCGAAGGTGACCGCCGCACCGAAGGCCATCCACAGCGCGCCCGCCAGGCTGCTGGCCACCAGCGCGCACAGGCTTTGCAGGCCGGCATAGGCGCCTGCGGCCGAGGCCATCTCCTCCTGGGGCACAACGTGACCGATCCAGGCCTTGGCCACGCCCTCGGTGGCGGCGGCATAGAGGCCATAGAGCAGGAAGAACACGGCCACCATCACCAGGCCGTTGGCGGAGGCCATGCCGAAGTAGACCGCCGCGAAGAGGAGCAGGCCGATCAGGAACACGCGCTTCACCCCGATGCGGTCCGCCAGCATGCCTAGCGGAAAGGCGAAGAGCGCGTACACGCCGTTGTAGAAGATGTACACGCCGATGGTGTGGCTGTCGCTGAGGCCCGCCTGTTTGGCGCCGAGCAGCAGGAACACATCGCTGCTGTTGAAGAGCGCAAAGAGCAGCAGACCGGTGGTGAGGCGGCGGTAGTCGCGGGGGGCCTCCTTCCAATAGCGCAGTGAGGCGAAGAAGCCCGGCCAGGCTCCCTTCCTTCCCGTGGGCACCGGCTCCTTCAGCAGGCGGGTGAGCCCGATGGCCAGCAGCCCCGGCACAACCGCGATGAGGAAGAGGGTGACGTAGTCCTCCGGATGGAAATGCAGGTAGACCAGCGCCAGCGCCGGACCGAACACCGCGCCCAGCGTGTCCATGCTGCGGTGGAAGCCGAAGACGCGCCCCTTGTTGGCGGGCGTGCACTCGGCGTTGAGCATGGCATCGCGCGCACCGGTGCGCAGGCCCTTGCCCAGGCGGTCGGTGGTGCGCGCCGCGAACACCCACCACGGTGACGCCATCACCGCGAGCATGGGCTTGCTGAGGGCACTGAGCAGATAGCCCCATTGCACAAAGGGCAGGCGCCGTTGCAGCTGGTCGCTCCGCAGCCCGAACCAGCCCTTGCTCAGTCCGGCGGTCGCTTCGGCCACCCCTTCCAGGATGCCGATCAGCAGCATGCTGAACCCGATGTGCTGCAGGTACAGCGGCATCACCGGGTACAGCATCTCGCTGGCCATGTCGGTGAAGAGGCTCACCAGCGAGAGGACCCAGACGGTGCGGGTAAGGGCGCGGGACATGGGTCTCACAAAGATGAGCCGCTCACCCTTTCACGAACCGCCCCACGAAGACGCGGCCATCGGCCTGTGCGCGGCAGAGTTAGGTGCCCTGGGGCAGGGGGCTCAGAATGTAGAATGTAGAAACTCGAATGTGCAGGACGATGATGCGGTGAGCGATGCCATTGATCATTCACCGCTTTACATGCTTCATTATCCATTCTCCCAAGCTAAGCTCCGTTGTGCGCAGGGCAGGGTCCACTTCGTGAGACCCTGCCGAGGCGCAAGGCAGGACCCACTGCGTGAGGTCCGATAGGCATCGGTCCTGCCGAGGCGCAAGTTCAGCCCCGCTTGCCGAAGGTGTTCACGTAGAGCGCGATGCTCTCCTGCACAATGCGCTGAGCCTCGTTGCGCCCCAGGAAGTTCTCCACCACCACCTCCTTGTGCTCCAACTTCTTGTAGTCCTCGAAGAAGCGCCGGATCTGCACCGTGGTATGGGGCGCCAGCTGGCTGATGTCGGCGATGTGGTTCACGCTCTCATCGTGCGTGGCCACCGCGATGATCTTGTCGTCGGCCTCACCCTGGTCCACCATGCGCATCACACCGATCACGGTGGCTTCCACCAAACACAGGTGCGGCAGCGTGAGGCTGGTGAGCACCAGGATGTCCAGCGGGTCCTTGTCGTCGCAATACGTGCCGGGGATGAATCCATAGTTGGCCGGGTAATGCACCGCGCTGAAGAGCACCCGGTCCAGCATCAGCAGGCCGCTCTCCTTGTGCAGCTCGTACTTGCCCTTGCTGTCCTTGGGGATCTCGATGATGGCGTTGACGCGTTGAGGGGCGTTCTCGCCGGGGCTGATGTCGTGCCAGGGATGGATCATGAAGCGAAGTTCCGTAGTTCGGCCGACCTATCCACCTGCTCTGTGGAATGATGGAGAGCAGCATGAATGCGTGGACGGAACGGGGCTGAGGGTTCGGTCTGCGCATCCGACATTCTCCCGTGAATGGGCGCGGGCTGCACCTGCCGCATCGGTCGGTCGCCCCCTCCCGTGGCAGGCTGTTGCCCCCTCACGCCTTCACGAACCTTCCCACGAAGGCACGGCCATCGGCCAGCGCGCGGTACACGTAGGTGCCCTGGGGCAGGGAGCCCAGGTCCAGGCGCAGCAGCGGACCCGCGAGGTCCTGGAAGAAAAGTACCGTTCGGCCGGAAAGGTCATGCACCTGCAGGTCCACCGTGGTGCCGGGTGCCACGTTCAGCAGCAGGGTGGCCTCGCCCGTGGTGGGTGTTGGGTAGAAGCGCTGCTCGGTGGTGCGCAGTTGTTCATAAAGCACCGACCTGACGGAACTGTGGCCATCGATGCCCAGCTTCACGCGGTAGTGGAGCAGGCTCAGCTCGGGTGGTGCCGTATCGAACCAGTCGTAGCGGCGCGGCACCACGGGGTCGCCGCACAGGCCTTGGATACGGTGTACGGCGGTGAAGTGGATGCCATCGGTGCTGCGCTCCACCTCCTGCCCATCGCAGGTGTTGCCGCCCAGGATGGTCCAGTCGATGTGGATGGAGGCGTCCACCACCTCCACGGTGTACGCGGCCAGGAAGGGATGCTCCTGGGCGCGCACGGGGCCGGCCGCGATCAGCGCCAGCACGAACAGTTGGACCGGTCCCCGCAACGGCATGGTACAAAGATCGGCAGCACAAGGGGCCTTGCTCCACGGCCGTGCGGATACGTCCACGCCGCACTGACCGCGGTCAGTTCCCGGTTGCGCTGGCGTGGAGAGCTTCGCCACAGACCTGCCCGACATGCGCCTACTCCCCACCCTGCTTGCCCTGGCCCTGCTGGGCCATACCGCCCATGCCCAGAACCCGCTGGCCATCCCCCCGGCGCTGGACCAGGACACCTTCGACCTGGTGGTGGACGAGCACGTGCACCAGTTCTTCCCCGGGGTGAACACCAACACCTATGGCGCCAGCGCCGAGTACCTGGGCCCCACGCTGATCCTGCACCGCGGCGATACGGCCAACATCCGCGTGCACAACCAGCTGGCGCAGATCACCAGCATGCACTGGCACGGCATGCACGTGCCCGGCGAGCAGGATGGCGGTCCGCAGCGCATCATAGACCCCGGCACCGTTTGGCATGCCACCTACCCGGTGAAGAACCCTGCCGGCACCTACTGGTACCATCCGCACCCGCACGAGCTCACCGCCGAACAGGCCAACATGGGCGTCGCGGGATTCATCATCGTGCGCGATGAGGAGGAGGCCCAACTGGCCCTGCCCCGCACCTACGGCGTGGACGACCTCCCCGTGGTGGTGCAGGACCGCAGCTTCGTGGCCAACGGCAACTTCTTCTTCGGCCCCTATGGCAACACCGTGCTGGTGAACGGCACGCCCAACCCCTACGTGGACTGTCCGGCACAGGTGGTGCGCCTGCGCCTGCTGAACGGCTCCAACGCACGGGTGTATGCGCTGGGCTTCGAGGATGGCCGCAGCTTCCACGTGATCGCCGGCGATGGCGGCCTGTTGGCAGCACCCGCCACCACCGACCGCCTGTGGCTGAGCAACGGCGAACGCGCCGAAGTGCTGCTGGACCTCACGGGCCTGGAAGGCGACAGCCTGCTGCTGATGAGCTTCGGCAGCGAACTGCCGCAGACCGTGCCCGGCGCCAATAACATGCTGTGGGAGAGCAGCACGCTGAACGGCATCGATTTCCCCGTGCTGCGCATCCGCGTGACGGCGCCCACACCGGAGGCCATCACCACCATCCCCGCCACGCTGGTGCCCCAGACCCCGCCGGACATCTCCGAGGCGGTGCGCACCCGCACCAAGCTGATCACCGGCAACGGCATGGTGGGCATGGGCATGTTCATGATCAACGGGCTGATGTACGACCTGGGTGTGATCAACGACACCATGCAGCTGGGCAGCGTGGAGATCTGGGATATCGTGAACAACTCGAACATGGCGCACCCCATGCACATCCACGGGGTCTCCTTCCACATCCTGGAACGCAACGGACAGGCGCCGCCCGCGTGGGAACAGGGCCCCAAGGACGTGGTGCTGGTGGACCGCTTCGAAACGGTGCGCGTGATCATGCGCTTCACGGAGCCCTCACCGCCGGAGTGGCCCTTCATGTACCACTGCCATAACCTGATGCACGAGGACAACATGATGATGCTGCAATACATCGTCACGGACCTGAGCACGGGTGCCCCGGAAGGCATGGGGACCGCGGGATCACGCGTGTTCCCATCGCCCACCACCGGACAGCTCACCTATGAGAGCGCCACGCCCGTGCAGCACGCCCGCCTGATCGACGCATTGGGCCGCGAGGTGTGGAAGGCCGGTCTGCAGGGGGCCACCACCGGCACGCTGGACCTGGGCCCGGTGCCCGCCGGCACCTATGTGCTGCTGTTGCACGGCGCGGCCGGCAGCACACCGGTGCGTGTGGTGAAGGAATGAGGAGCTGGCGCGGGAAGGACGCTACCACCTGGCCAGCATCCTGAAGGACCGACAAGATCCACTTGTTGTGTTCCGAGCCCTATTGGCCAGTTAGGCCTCAGCCCCTTCGCTCGGCCCGCTCGACGCGGTCCTCCGCGCAAGGAACCGCCGCCTGTTCGTGGATCCCGACGAAGCGCATGGGCCACCTGCGCAGGTCAGGTACTTTTGCGGCGTGGGTCAGGAATTCGTACCCAAGCTCTTCACCACGCTCCGTGCCGGATATACCCGGCACCAGTTCGGCCGGGACCTCACCGCCGGTATCATCGTGGGGATCGTGGCGCTGCCGTTGGCCATTGCCTTCGCCATCGCTTCGGGCGTGCCGCCGGAAAAGGGCTTGATCACCGCCGTGGTGGCGGGTTTCTTCATCAGCGCCTTCGGGGGCAGCCGCGTGCAGATCGGCGGGCCCACGGGCGCCTTCATCGTCATCGTGTACGGCATCGTGCAGGAGCACGGCATCGCCGGCCTCACGGTGGCCACCTTCCTGGCGGGGCTGCTGCTCATCCTCATGGGGCTGCTCCGCTTCGGGGCCCTGCTGCGCTACTTCCCGCATACGCTCATCGTGGGCTTCACCACCGGCATCGCGGTGATCATCTTCTCGGCTCAGATCAACGACCTGTTGGGCCTGGGCCTTGCACAGGTGCCGGTGGATGTGCTGGAGAAATGGCCGGCCTACTTCAGCAGCGGCCGCATCCACCCCACCACGGCGGCCATCGGTGTGGGCACCATCCTGGTCACGGTGCTATCGACCCGCATCATCAAGGTGGTGCCCGGTTCGCTCATCGCCATCGTGCTGGCCACCGTGGCCACGCAGTTGCTCCACCTTCCCGTGGACACCATCGGCTCGCGCTTCGGCAGCATCCCCAATACGCTGCCCATGCCACAGTTCCACGCGGTGGACCTGGCCACGCTGAAGGAGCTGCTGCGGCCCGCACTGGCCATTGCCCTGCTGGGCGGCATTGAATCGCTGCTGAGCGCAGTGGTGGCCGATGGCTCCATTGGTGGGCGCCACCGCAGCAACATGGAACTGGTGGCGCAGGGCGGCGCCAACATGCTTTCCGCGCTCTTCGGCGGCATACCGGCCACGGGGGCCATCGCCCGCACGGCCACCAACGTGAAGAACGGCGGGCGCACACCGGTGGCCGGCATGGTGCACGCCCTGGTGCTGCTGCTGATCATGGTGGCCGCAGGCCAGTGGGCCGCCATGATCCCCATGGCCTGCCTGGCGGGCATCCTGGTGGTGGTGGCCTGGAACATGGCCGAGCTCCACGGCTTCATGGCCGTGTTCCGCACCAGCCGTCACGACATGGCGGTGCTCCTCGCCACCTTCCTGCTCACCGTGCTCTTCGACCTGATCATCGCGATCGAGGTGGGCATGGTGCTCGCCGCCTTCCTCTTCATGAAGCGCATGAGCGATGCCCCCGTGTTGGAACGCCTGGGCAGCAGCGGCGAGCAGGGCGATGCGCTCACCGAATCGGAGCTGGGCCGCATACCCCCCAGCGTGATGGTCTACGAGATCAACGGTCCGCTCTTCTTCGGTGCGGCCCAGACCTTCGTGGACACCCTGCGCACCGTGGGCGACAAGCACCGCACGGTGGTGCTGCGCATGCGCCATGTGCCCTTCATCGACGCAACGGGCCTGCACCGCCTCGGCGACATTGCCGGCACCCTGCGCCAGCGCAAGGTGCGCCTGCTGTTGACGGAGGTGCAGCCCGAGGTGAAGGAGGCCATCCTCAAGACCGGCCTGCTGGAGGCCGGCGCCATCCGCGCCACGGTGCGCGAGGCCTTGGAGGCATGAGCGCTACCGGCGGATGGGGTGCTGAAGGATGCGGCCGTTGCATACGGCATGCAACGACCACACCGCCACTCTTGCCACGGCACGTCCCCGAGGGTCGCGGCCTGAACGAACGTGATCCCCCCTATCCGCACTTCGTGCTCCCGCAGCTGCGGCACTTCAGGCAGCCCTCCTCGTAGTACAGGCCCTCCACATCGCCACAGTCGGCGCACTTGCGGCCCAGGGCCTGCGTGCCGTCGGGGATGTAGCGGGAAAGTGCACGCACCACACCGTTCTTCCAGGTGTTGAGTGTGGCGTCGTAGAGGTTCAGGTTGGCCACCACCTCCACCACCTGCGGCACGGGCATGCCTTGACGCAGCATGCCGCTGATGAGGATGGCGTAGTTCCAGAACTCCTTGTTGAAGGTGCGGCTCAGGCCCTGCACGGTGACGGTGTAGCCCTCATCGTCCGCGTACTCCAGGTCGTAGCGGTTCTTCCCGAGCTTCTCATCGCGGCGCTTCACCACCCAACCGTTGCTCACCCAGCGGGGCAGCTCAAAGCCGCCGTTGGCCTTGCCGGTGAAGATCTCGTACGGGTGGCCCTCCAGCAGGCCCACCACGGCGATCCACGGCTCGGTCTCGTTGTTGAAGCGCAGCACATCGGCCTCCAGACGCTCGGGGCGGGGCAGGCCATGGGCTGCGGCCGGAGCGCCATCCTTAGCGGTCCCCTTCTTGTCATCCGTGGATACCAGCACGCCACTGCGGCTGCCATCGCGGTACACGGTGATGCCCTTCAGGCCATGGTGCCAAGCCTCCAGGTAGATGCCGCCCACCTCGTCCACCGTGGCGGTGTTGGGCAGATTGATGGTGCTGCTGATGCTGTGCGTGGTGTACTTCTGCACCACGGCCTGCATGCGGATGCGCTTGTGCCAGTCGATGTCGTTGGCGGTGGCGCCAGCGTAGGGGCTTTCGGTGGGATCGCTCTTGCCTGTGACCTGCATCCAGTCCAGCACACGCGGGTGGTGTACCGTGAACTCCTCCCACTGGTCGCCCAGGTCGTCGGTGAAGGTCACCTTGGCGTTGGGGTCACCGGGCATCACCTTGCGGCGGCGCGTGTAGCCCAGCATGTAAACGGGTTCGATGCCGCTGCTGGTGCGCGTGAGCAGGCTCAGGGTGCCGGTGGGCGCCACGGTGCTGAGGCTGATGTTGCGACGGCCGTGGCGCATCATGCGGTCGTGCACCTCGGGCAGCTCGCGCTCCAGCATGGCCGTGAACTCGCTGGTTCGTTCCACGGCGGGTGCGAAGCCCTCGAAGGCACCCCGCTCGATGGCCATGTCGATGCTGCTGTCGAACTCCGCGCGGCACTTGGTGCGCAGCATGTCCTCGGCGGCCTCGATGGCGGCCTCACTGTCGTACTTCAGGTTGAGCGCGGCCAGGGCATCCGCCAGCCCGGTGAAGCCCAGTCCCGTGCGGCGCCCCTTCTTCCCGGTGTCACGCAACAGTTCCCAGGTCTCGCGCTCGGTACGCTTCAGTTCATCGGGCTCGGGGTCGGCGTTGATCTTGGCCAGGATGCGGTCCACGGCCTCCAGCTCCAGGTCCACGAGGTCGTCCATGAGCCGTTGCGCCTCGTAGGTCACCGCCGCAAAACGCTCGTGGTCGAACCACGCCCGGTGCGTGAAGGGCTCGTTCACGAAGCTGTACAGGTTGATGGCGATCAGGCGACAGCTGTCACCGCCCTGCATGGCGATCTCGCTGCACGGATTGGTGCTCGCGTTGCGGAAGCCGGGATACACACTGCTGGTGCTGTAGAGATGCTGACGGTCCCAGAAGATCACACCCGGCTCGGCGGTGGCGTGCGCGCAGGAGATCAGCGTGTTCCACAGTTCGCGGGCCTTCACCACTTTCGTCACGGTGGGTGCCTTGCTGTCAATGGGCCAACGCAGAGTGAAGTCGGCATCGGCCTCCACGGCCTTGAGGAACTCGTCGCTCACGCGCACGCTCACGTTGGCACCGGTCACCTTCGCAAGGTCCTGCTTGATGGTGATGAACTGCTCGATGTCCGGATGCGCGATGTCCATGGTGAGCATCAGTGCACCCCTCCTACCCTTCTGGGCCACTTCGCGCGTGGTGTTGCTGAAGCGTTCCATGAAGCTGACGGCTCCGGTGCTGGTGCGGGCCGCGTTGCTCACAGGCGCACCGGCCGGACGCAGCGTACTGAGGTCGAAGCCCACGCCACAGCGCCGCTTGAAGAGCTGTGCCAGCTGCTGGTCGTTGTGGAAGATGCCCCCGTAGCTGTCCAGCGGCGAGGGGATCACCACGCAATTGCTGAGCGAGGCCAGGCGGTAGGGATCGCCCAGGGAGGCCATCACGCTGCCCTGCGGCACCACGTCGCGGAAGCCATCGAAGAGCTCGAAGATGCGCTCCTCGTCCAGTGCCGAACGCTCCTTTCCATAACTGGACAGCAGCGCGCGCTTCTCCGCGGGCAGCGGCGCATAGCGCGCCTCGATGCGCGCGAACTCACGGGCCATGCGCCGGTGCATGTCGGCCGGCGAGGCCTCCACCAGATGGCCGGCCGCATCGCGCAGCGCGTACTTGTTCATCCACGTGGTGGCCGCCAGCTCATCGCCCTTGAAATACGCCAGTGCGTTCTTCAGGACCTCCTCGGCGCCATAGGTATTCCGGATATCGATCGGGGTGGTCATGACAGCAGGAGCCTGAGGTGCGGCGATGGCAATGGTGGACATGATGGGTACGGATGTAAAGTTCGTGGTCGGCGAAGCTGTTCCTGCACTCAACGTCGTTCAGTGACGATCATCATGTTCACGGCCACCGCGGATCGAACAGCGTTATCCACCGGACCTGCACCTCACTGCCGACGCGGCCCTTCGCCTGCAACGACCCGCAACACCGCGCCAGTGAAGGGTTGTGAACAACACAACGCCAACGATCGCGGGCCGCGGCCATCTTTCAACAGGGTGCGCGTCGTCGCAGGAATTATCCACCGGGGATCGTGCGATCGAAGGGTGCATAACCCCAGTGTCTGGCACGCCACCAAGCACCGGCCTTGTCCGTGGAACACGTACCGTGCGAGCATCCGCTACTTCCGTTGGGGCGAAGGGACCCGCATCGCTCATCCCCAACAACAAAGGCGCCCCGTAGGACGCCTTTGCTGACTTTCACCGTCCCGAACAACCACTCGCTGGAACGGCGGGAAAGACCACTTACTGCGGGGGCAGCAGCACCTTGTCAATGACCACCACCAGGCCGTTGGCCGCTTCGGCCGTGCCCAGCACCTTGGCACCATTGATCGTCACAGTGCCATCCTCGGCCACGGCGAACTGCGTGTCCTTCAGGTTGGCCATGTTCAGCTTGCGCCCATTGGTCATCTTCTCCGGCTGGAACACTCCCACCGCCACGTGGTACTCCAGGATGTCCTGCAGCTTGTCCTTGTTCTCAGGCTTCAGCAGCTCATCCAGCGTGCCGGCGGGCAGCGCATTGAAGGCCGCATCGGTGGGCGCATACACGGTGAACGGACCGGCATTCGAGAGGACGTCCTCGTACTTGATGTGCTGCACCGCGGCCACCAGGGTCTTGTGATCGGGCGACTTCACGGCCACACCCACCACGGTGGGTTTGCTCAGTTCATCCACCACGGCGCTCTGCCCGGCTACGGGTGCCGCGGACGTGGCCGCATCGGTGGCCGTGGCGTCCTCTGCGGGCGCACCGCACGAGGCAAAGAGCATCAGCATGCCACCAAGGAACAAGGGAACGGGGGAGGTCAAGGATTTCATGGGGTGTTGTTTGGTATCAGTTCCACCGCCACGAATATGAAGGGACCTTTCTATCCGGTTCATGACCGTTGTCAGCATCTGGAAAGATATCCGTCACCCCCGCACCAAGGCCCCACAGACCAGCAGGGCCACGGCCAGGGTGGTCACCAGCGCCACATGCACGGCCAGGCCGGGGAGCCGATCGGCGTTGAGCCGCGGGATGATCCACAACCGGGCATGCGCTCCCACCACCGCGGTGGCCAACAGCAACAGCAGCTTGACGGCCACCAGGGTATGCAGGCGGTCCGCGAAGGTGAAGGCCTCCCACACACCGGGCACAAAGCGGTGGGCCAGCAGCAGCCCTGTGATCACCTGCACGATGAGGGCCGGGATGCCGATGCGCTCATAGCCATGCTCGAAGCTGCGGATGCGCTCCACATCGCGTGCGGCCAGCGCACCGGGCACGATGGTGAACAGCAACACCAGATGCCCCCCGACCCAGATGGTGGCGCCGAGCAGGTGAAGGATGAGCAATACCGTGTACCCCATCGCTCAGAGGTCCTTCTTGCGGAACACGCGGAAGGCCCCCCAGGTGGGCAGCAGTACCCACAGCAGCAGGATGGCACCCGCCATGGCCATGCCGGCCGCACTGCCGAAGAAGCTCTTGTATACCGCACCGCTGTAGCCCATCATCGCCGCCAGATCGATCTCCAGCATCACCAGGATGCGCGCGAGGTCGATGGGATTGAGCGCGGCGAGCGGCACCACGAAGGGTTCCACGGGATAGTCGCTGGTGGTGAACATCAGCCACATCAGCACCGCATCATACACCAGCACGAAACCGAGCCAGAGCACCAGCGCCATGCCTACGCCTCGCGCCTTCTCCCGTTGCCGCAGGGCGATGAGCGCACCGAGCGCCGCAAAGACCAGCACCAAGGCTGAGCCCGACAGCGAGAGCATCAGCGCCGAACGTCCGGGCGCATGCACCA
>CAUJFM010000298.1 GCA_963169595.1 Bacteroidota bacterium
TGAAGAGCGGTGAGGGCTTCTACCAGTACACCGCCGGCAGCAAGGACCTGGTGGTGGCACCGGCGTTCAGGAAGTGATCATCCGCGAGGCCTCCACATCCGACATCCCGGTCATCCGGTCCATCGCCCACGCGACCTGGCCCGTGGCCTACGCAGGGATCATCACCCCTGCGCAGATCGCCTACATGCTGGACCTGATGTACAGCGAGACCGCCTTGATGGACCAGCTGCAGATGAAAGGCCATCGCTTCCTGCTGGGTGAATTGGATGGAAGGCCCATCGGCTTCGCAGGCTTCGAGCATCACTACGCCGCCGGTCGGTCACGGCTGCACAAGCTGTACGTGCTGCCTGCCGTGAAGGGTACGGGTGTGGGGCATGCCCTGCTGGAAGCGGTGCTGATGGCCGCCATGCAGGCCGGGGATACCGCCGTGGAGCTGAACGTGAACAAGCACAATCCGGCCAAGGACTTCTACGCACGGCACGGCTTCACGATCGAACGCGATGAGGTGATCGACATCGGTCATGGCTTCGTGATGGACGATCACGTGATGGTCCGCAGCCTTCGGCCGGACAGCGTCAGTTCGCGCTGATCGGGCCGTTGGGCAGCCCGTACTTCCGGTAGAGCCGGGCCTTGCGCTTCTCCAGCCGCACCTGTGCCTTCTCGGTACGCGCGGCCCGGGGCACCGCCACCAGTTCGCCGCGCTCGATGCGCTGCACCACCAGCTCCATCATCTGGTCCTCCCCGTGGGGATCGTAACTGCTGCGGAGGTCCTGGCCGAAGATCCGCGCCAGCCCCTGCCACACGAACGCCGTGAACGACCCACGCAGCTGGCGCACCAGGTCGAACGAGGTCTTGCCGGTCTCGCGGTCGATGAGCTTGATGAGCACGCGGCCCTGGCTCATGGTGAGGTCCTTCACCTCCTCCTCGAACTCGGCGCGCAATTCGGCCTCGGCCAGCTTCAGGTAAAGGTCCTGGTCCCGCTCCCGCTCGATCTGCGTGAGGTCGTACTCGTACTCCCGCAGCAGGTCACCCGTTAGCCGGGCGTAGGGATAGACCTTCAGGATGTTGCGGGTGAGCTTGTCGTAACGGGCCTGTTCGCGTCGATCCCTAGGCTGCCAGCGGGCCTCCACACGGGTCTCCGGCAGGTACACGAGGGGAACGGTGTCCCCCCCGACGATCTCTGCGCGCAGCACATGTCCCGCAGCCCCTTCCTGGGCATGAAGCCCCGTGGCCACCAGCCCGAGCAGGAGGCCCCAAACGCGAATGGAAGAATGGCGGGTCATCACAACGGCACTGACCGGACGTGAAGGTACAACGCCGATCCCGTGCCGTTATTCCCTTCAACGGCTCAGCGGCGCTTTAGTTTCCAGGCACTTAGCCCGGCTTCGGCCGGCTGCACCATCCGCACGGACCGCTGCTGGCCCTCCTGATGGAGCAGCGCGCTCACGAGGGCCGCGGCCTCCGCTTCGCCTTGGTCGGTGCCTTCCAGCAGCTCGGGGCGGTAGTGATCACGCACGAAATGGGTGTCGTACTGGCCCTTCCGGAAGGACTTGTGGCCCATGACGAAGCGGCAGAAACCCAAGGTGGTCTCCACCCCGCTGATGGCATAGTCGTCAATGGCCCGCTCCATGCGGCTGATGGCCTCCTCCCGCGTGGCCGCGTGGGTGATCAGCTTGGCGATCATGGGGTCGTAGTGGATGGGGATGGTCATCCCCTCCTCGAAGCCATCGTCCACGCGCACACCCGGCCCTTGCGGGGGGCGGTAGGTGGTGAGCGTACCGATGTCGGGCAGGAAGTTGTTCGCAGGGTCCTCGGCATACACGCGCACCTCGATGGCGTGGCCGTTGATGGTCAGATCGTCCTGGGTAAAAGGCAGCTTCTCCCCTTCCGCCACGCGGATCTGGAGCTTCACCAGGTCCAGTCCGGTGATCATCTCGGTCACGGGATGCTCCACCTGCAGGCGGGTGTTCATCTCCATGAAGTAGAAGTCGCCGTTCTCGTCGAGCAGGAACTCCACGGTGCCTGCGCCGACGTAATCCACGCTGCGGGCCACGGCCACGGCCGCTTCGCCCATGCGCTTGCGCAGCTCGGGGGTGAGCACGGCGCTGGGGGCCTCCTCCACCACCTTCTGGTGGCGGCGCTGCACGCTGCACTCCCGTTCGAAGAGATAGCAGGTGTTACCGTGCGTGTCGGCCATCACCTGCACCTCGATGTGGCGCGGACCGGCCACGTACTTCTCGATGAACACGCTGCCATCCCCGAAGGCGTTCTGGGCCTCGCTGATGGCGCGCTCCAGCCCTTCCTTCAGCTCGCTCTCCTGCTCCACCACGCGCATGCCCTTGCCCCCGCCACCGGCGGCGGCCTTGATGAGGACGGGGAACTTGATGGTCTTGGCCACCTTGATGGCCTCGTCGATGCCGCTCACCGCGCCCTCGGTACCGGGCACCAGGGGTACGCCGTGGCCCTTCACGGCCTCCTTCGCGGCCAGCTTGTCGCCCATCACCTTCATGGCCCGGGGCGAGGGGCCCACGAAGATCACCCCGGCCTTTTCCAGGGCCGTGGCGAAGGCGCCATTCTCGCTGAGGAAGCCATAGCCCGGGTGGACCGCATCCACCTGCAGGTCGGTGCACACCTTTACCAGCTTGTCGATGACCAGGTAGCTCTCCTTGCTGGGGGCGGGCCCGATGCACACCGCCTCGTCGGCGAAGCGCACGAAGGGGGCGTTGCGGTCGGCCTCGGAATACACGGCCACGGTGCGGATGCCCATCTCACGGGCGGAGCGCATCACGCGCAGGGCGATCTCGCCGCGGTTGGCGACGAGCAGTTTCTGGATCTTCTTGGTGGCCATGTGCTTCAGAACGTACGGGCTGCGAAGATGCGAAGGCTTGGCTTGATGTTCGGCGGGACCGGGTCATACGCAGCCGTGGGCGTTTTGCACACGAACGAGCCGGCCGTGAACACCGAGCACCGCCGGGACCATACTGGTGGCACGGGGCTGGGCCAGATGATCAGCCCGCCGCCTCCATCCCCCAGAAGGCGCGGAGGTGCGGCAGGAACACGTTCAGGTCCACGGCATCGAAGGGATGCTGCGTGTTGGGCAGCACCAACGTACCGGCCTTGGCCATCCCGCGGGCGGCCTCCAGCGTGTGCTCGGGTACGGCCGTGCGGTCGCGATCGCCCACGCAGAGCAGCGCTGGCGTGGTGATGTGCCCCAGCACCTCGGGCGTGAGCGGAGGATGCGTGTGCAGGCCGGTGATGAGCGCGGCGGTGGCGTGCACGAGCTGCTCCCAACGTTCCGGGCCGTGCCAGGTGAGCAGGTCCTGCACGAACTGCGGCACCTTCGCCTTCATCTTCTGTGGGTCCAGCAGGCGCAGCTCGCGATCGAGGCCTTCGCGGTCCCACTTCAACTTGGTGCCGAGCGTGACCACCGAGCGTACCCGGTCCGGGAAGCGGCTGGCGAACAACAGCGATGCATAGCCGCCCATGCTGTAGCCGAAGAGGTGTGCCTCGTCCCAGCCCGCCTCGTCCAAGGCATCCTGGATGTCGCGCACGAAGACCTCCATGGACAGCCCTTCCTCAGGTATGGCCCGCTCTCCATGGCCACTGAACTCCAGCGTGCGGGTACGGACACCGGGCAGTGCATCGCTGAGCAGGCCCAATTGGCGGCGGGTGCCGAGGGCGCCGTGAAGGAGCAGGAGGTTCATAGGAGGGCGAAGATGCTGAGGACCGTGCTACATTCGACCCATGACAGTCCAAGTGCCAATTCCCCTTCCAGCTGGACTGGCAACCGTACCGGGGATACTCGTCAACTTGACGAAGTTCCCGTCAAAACCTTCGCAAAACCATTCCCAATTGACGGATAGCACGAAGATCTGGTCCAGAGGCTACTCCCGGCGATAAACGAAGATCTTCGTATACTCAACGTTGGTGGTAATTTTAAAAAAACTAATGAATAATTTGAAGAAGCTACTATTTTTTTTATTTTTTATTACAACTACCCTCGTAAAAGGACAGATTTTAGACCCATATAGATTTATAATTAGCAGGTATTTCGACATTGAATTGACTATAAATTCAAGTAAAGAATTTAATGACAATTATATAGACTTCAATCTTAAAAATGATTCTGCATTAATTACCATTTCAGATACTTCTTTTTATGTTTTTCAAAAGAATTACACAAGAACAACAAGACATAAAAGAATTATCCTCTATTATTTTCAAAGGCGTAAACTTTCTGACACCAAAAAAGAAGCAATTGTAATCAGGAATTGTAGAATCATAAAAATAGACACTAGTGCCTTGACTTGCCTTTGTAGAGTTGCAGACAAAACAACAGGAAGAAAAAAGATAAACAGAAGAGAAATTAATTTTGATACAAAAGATTTGGACGGAATTATTGTTGGAATGAATAAAACAACGAGGACAGTATTGATTTTTGCTTCTATATACGGGCTGACCGTTGACAGAATAGAATTTAAGGAATTTTGAGAAATAAAAAACTACCACCAACATCGGTTTTCCGCAATTGGGTTTTTTCAGTTTGACAAAGAAGTTTAGTATTCTTAAAAATTTCAGTAAATTTGGACAATGAATTCTTCGATTCCCCAATTAGCGGCAATCCAAAATGTTGAACGCCATTCCGTGCAAGGCCGCGCAATAGCGTTCAACTCCGAATGACCACCGCCTGTAGGGGGCACTGAGCCACCATGCGACCAGCCCACTCCTGACCGCTCTCCCTGGCCCTCGAATGATCGACCTCTGGCGCTGATCCGTTCTTCCGCGATCCTCACGCCCTGCGCGCCGGCATCGCGGGCTGCATCCCCGCGCTGAACTACCGCATGTTGGAGGAGCTGCGCGCAGCCTGCCGGGAGCAGGAGGTTCATGCGTGGCCGGGATCGGAGAATGCGCTCAGGGCATCACCACCATGGGCACATGCCCCTCGTAGACCAGTTCGTTGATGAAGAAGCGCCGGAAGAGCTGGTCCAGCAGTTCGCGTCCGCCGCGGTTCAGCACGAGCAAGGCGTTCGGATGGTCCGCCACGTGCTGCTTCAAGGCCGCAAGACCTTCGGCACCCTGATGCAACTCCACCTCCGTGGGCAGTGACAGCCCGCATTCGGCCTGGGCCTTGCGCAGCCGTTCCAAGGCTTGTTCCGATGGTGCGCCTTGGTCCACCGAGGTGAAGAAGGTGATGCGCCCCACCTTGTCCCCAAGCCGGGAGACCAGGTGCTGCAAGGAGGCCGGGGTGAAGGGACCATCCGGGGCCACCGCCACGTACAGGTGAAGCGGCGGGCGCAGGTGGTTGCCTTGGGGCACCGCCAGCACCGGCACGGTGGTGCGGTCGATGAGCTTCACCACGGTGCTGCCGATGAAGATGCGGCGAAGGCCTCCGCTGCCCTTCAGCCCCACCACCACGAACCCGTCACCGTCCAGGGCGGCCATCGCTTCATCCAACAATCCCCGCGCCACCACGGTCATCCGCGCCTGGATGCCCAAGGCCTTCAGGTGCTCCTCCAGCTCGTGACGTCGCGCGTCCATGGCCTCCTGCTGCATGTGCACCTTCGTGGTGCTGTCCACCAGGGCTGGCATCACCATTTCCACCTGGCTCATCACATGGACGTCGCCACCGGTCCAACCGGCCAGGTCACGGGCCATCTGGAGCACGTCGGTGGCGTAGGGGGAATCATCGGCCAGGGCCAGGATGTGCAGCGGTCCAACCATGCGACCAAAGATATCCCCTGTGCCCCGAGCGGGTATCCTTCGGCCATAGAGGGGACCCGACCGCGCCATGCCGGATATCTTCGCACACGATGACCCATCTCCCCCCACTGATCCTGGACCTGTGCCTGATCCTGGGTGTCGCGGCCGTCACCACCCTGGTGTTCAAGTGGTTGCGACAACCCTTGGTGCTGGGCTACGTGGTGGCCGGCCTGCTGGTGGGGCCGCACACCTCCCTGCTGCCCACCGTCGCCGACCTGGAGAACATCCACACCTGGAGCGAGATCGGGGTGATCTTCCTGCTGTTCGCGCTTGGCCTGGAGTTCAGTTTCCGCAAGCTGGCCAAGGTGGGCGGGAGCGCGAGCATCACGGCAGTGGTGGAGGCCTCCGGCATGCTGGCCATCGGCTATCTCACGGGCCGGGCGATGGGCTGGAACACCATGGACAGCCTGTTCCTGGGTGGCATCCTGTCGGTCTCGAGCACCACCATCATCATCCGGGCCTTTGAGGAACTGGGCCTCAAGACCCAGGGCTTCGCCGTGCTGGTGTTCGGTGTGCTGGTGGTGGAGGACCTGGTGGCGATCCTGCTGATGGTGCTGTTGAGCACGGTGGCCGTGAGCCAGCAGTTCAGCGGCACGGAGCTGTTCTTCGCCCTGGGCAAGCTGGGCATCTTCCTGGTGCTTTGGTTCGTGGGGGGCATCCTGCTGATCCCCACCTTGCTGAACCGCACCAGGAGGCTGATGAACGACGAGATGCTGCTGGTGGTGTCCATCGCCCTGTGCCTGGGAATGGTCTACCTGGCGGCGCAAGCGGGCTTCAGTTCCGCCCTGGGGGCCTTCATCATGGGCTCATTGCTGGCCGAAACGGTGATGGCCGAGAAGATCGAGCACCTGACCAAGCCGGTGAAGGACCTGTTCGCCGCGATCTTTTTTGTGTCGGTGGGCATGCTGATCGACCCCAAGGCCTTGGTGGAGCACTGGGTGCCCGTGGTGATCGTCACGGTGATCACCATCGTGGGCAAATTGATCACCACCGGTGCGGGTGCCCTGCTGGCGGGCCAATCGCTGAAGCGTTCCGTCCAGGCGGGCATGAGCCTGGCCCAGATCGGGGAGTTCTCGTTCATCATCGCCACGCTGGGCCTCACCCTTGGCGTCACCAGCCATTTCCTGTACCCCATCGCCGTGGCGGTCTCGGCCGTGACCACCTTCACCACGCCGTACATGATCAAGCTGTCGCCCCGCATGGCGGAACGGATCGCGGCCATGCTGCCCAAGCGGGTGCTGGATTCCCTGGACCGCTATGCCCAGCAGACCGAACGGGCCACGGTGACCAGCGACTGGCGGGTGCTGTTGAACGCGTACGTGTTGAACCTGGTGGTCTGGGGGGCGGCCTCGCTGGCGGTGATCCTGCTCGGCAGCCGGGTGCTGGAGCAGTGGTTCGGCGAGGGGATCGGCTGGTTCGATGGCGAACTGATGGCGGGCCTCACCACCATGCTCCTGCTGCTGCCCTTCATCTGGGCCATGTCCTTCCGCCGCATCCGGGCCGATGCCTACCGCCATCTGTGGGTGAACAAACGCGCCCTGCGCGGACCGTTGGTGGCGCTGGAGGTGGGCCGTGTGACCGCGGCCGTGCTGGTGCTCACGATCCTGGTGGCGCGTTTCTTCCAGACCGGCGCCGCGCTGGTGATGGCCGTGGTGTTCATCGGGATCTCGGCCTACATCTTCCGCAAGCGCCTGCAGGCGTTCTATCAGCGGCTTGAGGCCCACTTCCTGCTCAACCTCACCCAGCGGGAGGCCTCACGCGAACGGCCTGAGCTCACCCCCTGGGACCTGCACCTGGCCGAACTGGAGCTGCCGGCGGGTTCGATGGCCGTGGGCCGCAGCCTGCTGGAGCTGTCGCTGCGTGAGCGCTATGGGGTGAACGTTGCGCTGATCGAACGCGGCGAACGCAGCATCCCCACCCCCACGCGTGATGAGCGGCTGCTGCCCGGTGACAACCTGGTGCTGATCGGCACCGACGACCAGCTGGCCCGTGTGAACGCCGACCTGGTCACCCCGCAGCCGGTGAACGGCTCGGAGGAACTGGCCAAGAAGGACATGCGTCTGCGCAAGTACCGCATCCCACCGCGATCACCGCTCATCGGCCGCACCATCCGGGAGGCGCGCATCCGCGAGGAGGGTGGCTCACTGGTCACCGGGATCGAGCGCGGCGATCAGCGTATCGCGAACCCCGAGAGCACCATGGTGCTGCAGCAGAACGACCTGTTGTGGCTGGTGGGTGCAGGTGACCTGCTGAAGCAGTTCATGGCCGACGGCAAGGGCTTGATCGAGTAGTCCTCAAGCCCGCACAAAGACCAGCACGGCCATGTAGATGACGTAGGCGGCCACAAAGGCGATGCCTTCCTGCCGGGATACCATGCACCCGCTGCGGAACACCGGGTAGCAGACCAGCGCAAGCAGCACGCCCAACGGCAGGTCCACCCGCAGCACATCCGTGCCCACGTCCACCCCGCCAGGCACCGCCAGGCAAGTGATGCCCAGGATCACCAGCACATTGTAGATGCTGCTGCCCACCAGGTTGCCAATGGCCACATCGCTGTCGTTGCGTGCCGCGGACATCAGCGCCATGACCAGCTCCGGCATCGATGTGCCGATCGCGATGATGGTGAGGCCGATGACCGCCTCCGAAACGCCCATGAGCTGAGCCAGGCCGATCGCACCGGGCACCATCAGGTCGGCGCCGAGCACGGTAACCGCCATGCCCACCAGCAGCATCGATGTGTTGACCAACCACAAGGCCCCGTGCCGCCGGTTGAACAGAGCCCCACGGCCATACTCGCGCACGAACTCGCGCTGCACGGGCCCCTTCTCATTCCGCCCCATGCCGATGCGCACCACCGTGTACGCGGTGGCCAGCACCAGGAAGATCGCACCATCGGTACGGTCAAGCAGGCCATCCCAGGCCATGATGAGCAGCAGCATCGAGGCGGCGATCATCATCGGCACATCGAAGCGGATGGTGGGCAGCTGGATATGGATGGGCCGGATGGCCGCGCTCAGGCCCAGGATGAACAGGATGTTCACCAGGTTGGTCCCCGCAATGTTGCCCACGGCCATGGGGCCGGCCCCGTCCAGGGTGGCGGTGATGCCCACGGCGAGCTCGGGCAGACTGGTCCCCACCGAGACCACGGTGAGCCCGATGATGATGGGCGGAATGCCCGCCAGGGAGGCCACCCTGGTGGCACCGCGGAGCACCAGTTCGGCCCCAACGATGATCACCACCAGCCCGCCCAGAAAGATCAGTGCAGGATGCAGCTCCATAGCGGCAAAATAGCAGTTCCCGTGCCGCTGCCTGCCAGTGGGGACCCGGGAACCGGCGGATGAACCGCGACCAACCCACCTTCAAGCTGCGGCAAGTGCCGCACAAAGCGCGATCTTGTGGGCACCCCATCCATCGGCCCAGCCCATGCGCACCCGCCTGACCGAACTGCTCCACCTGGACCACCCGCTGATCATGGCCCCGATGTTCCTGGTCTCCAACACGGCCATGGTGAAGGAGGGCCTGCGCGCCGGCATCGCGGGCTGCATCCCCGCGCTGAACTACCGCACGCTGGAGGAGCTGCGGGCCGCTGGATCGGACCGTGAAGTGCGACCTGATCGATGTTGTCGTAATTTGGTGTCAGGTTCAGCATAACGCTCCATGAAGACCGTGAAACGCTTCACCTCTTTTGAAGACCTGAAGGCCGCTGAAAGCAGCGCGGAAACTGAAGCAATTGTGTTGAAGCGGCACCGTGCGTTCAAACGGCTAATGGCGTTGATCCGCGCGAAACGGAGAAGCAAAGGCGAGCAGCCAAGGCCGTAACGATGGAAGAGGACCTGAAGAAGAGCCTCCTGACCTTATGTGAAGTACTGGATCATTGGAAGGTTCGCTACATGCTGAACG
>CAUJFM010000299.1 GCA_963169595.1 Bacteroidota bacterium
TCGTCGAGGGTGTGGATGCGCGCGTTGTGCACGACCAGGTCGGCGGGCTCGGAGCGGAAGGCGCATCCGGTGGCGAGCAGCAGCAGGAGGAGGAACGATCGGTTCATGGGGTGCGAAGGAAGGCGGGCAGGGAGCGGCGCGCGGGATCGGCCACCAGCAGCCAGATGAGCGCCACGAAAGGCAGCAGCGGGATGCGGTAGCGCAGCATGGCGCCCACGATGGGGATGCTCCAGCCGATGATCAAGGCGAGCAGCAGCACGAAGGTGATGGCGAAGAGCAGCAAGGGCCCGTTGAGGCCGGTGTGCCTGCGGTGCCACAGCATCCACGCGAAGCCCAGCGGCAGCAGGGCGTTCTCCACGGCGCCCATCAGGCCCAGCGCCCCGCGGTCGCCGGTGTGGAAGGGCGCGAGGAAGGTGGTGTACAAGGCATCGGGGATGGCGCGGACGAAGGAGAGCAGATCGGGCTGCAGCGGGGTGGGGGGCACGAAGCTGCCGCTGCCAGTGAGGTAGGCCAGCCCGATGAAGTCGCGCTGTTTCACGCTGAGGTGGTAGAGGATGTCCCACGCCGGTCCCAGTCGCCCCACGGCGAGCACCAGCGCAATGGCCACCGCATGCACGCCGATGAACTTCGGCCAGGCGCGGCCACCACGGCGCACCTGCCACGCATAGGCCACGAGCGGCGGGATGAGGCAGAGCAGCACGTAGTATTTCACCAGCAGCATCAACACCAGTCCGCCCAGCGTTGCCGCGAACCGGCCGGGGCTGGCCCCCCGATGCACCAGGCCGATGCTCCCGTGCACGAAGATCCCCAGCCCGCCGATCAACAGGCATTCCTTCAGCACACCACTGGACCAGAACAGCATGCTGGGCCAGAGGAAGACCCCGAACAGCAGCGGGCGCTCGAAGCCGCGCACGAAGGGCACCAGCGCCTTGTAGAGCCCCACCAGGCCGACCAGGGACACCAGGCTGGCGAAGACCGTGTGCACGTGGTAGTGGCCGAAGGAGAGCAGGCGCAGCACCGCGTTGAAGCGGATCATGGTGTGCGAGTCGTTGTACAGGTTGCTCTCGTACTGCCGCACCCAGTTGTTCATCGCGCTGTAGTAGTGCTCGGTGAAGTAGGGCGTGTCGTTGCCGATGGCGAAGAGCATGCGCAGGCCGTCGGCCGGGCGGGTGAAGAGCGCGTTGGTCATCACCGCGCTGTCGTCGAAGAACTTGTAGATGTCGGCCGTGGCGCGGTCGGTGTGCATGTAGGTATACACGGCCCACAGCGCCGTGCCGGCCAGCACCTTGATGACGAAGAGCCCGCCCAGCCAGGGCAGCGGAAGGCCGGGGATGTCGCGGAAGAAGCGCGCCCGCCGGATCCCGTAGAGGACCAGGGCCGTGTAGGCGATGGCGAGGAAGGCTCCGGACATGGGCGGCCCGAAGGTAGACGCCGGGGCGCGGTGGGGGATGCCGCGGGGGCGTGGGCGGCCCGTCACGTTCCGCCCCCGGTTACCTTTGCGCCCTCACCATGGCCACCACCGTTCACAACCCCGACACCGCCCCCGCTGGTGTCGACACCGCCAAGAAGCTCGGCCTCCTGCCCGAGGAGTTCGATAAGATCCAAGGCATCCTGGGCAGGCAGCCCAACTTCACCGAGCTGAGCATCTACAGCGCGATGTGGAGCGAGCACTGCTCGTACAAGAACTCCATCAAGCAGCTCAAGACCCTGCCCCGCAGCGGGCCGAAGCTGCTGGCCGAGGCCGGGCAGGAGAACGCCGGCCTGGTGGACATCGGCGATGGCTGGGCCTGCGCCTTCAAGATCGAGAGCCACAACCACCCCAGCGCCATCGAGCCCTACCAGGGTGCGGCCACCGGCGTGGGCGGCATCAACCGCGACATCTTCACCATGGGCGCCCGTCCCATCGCGCAGCTCAACAGCCTGCGCTTCGGCGACATCAGCAAGGAAAGCCGCAGCCGCTGGCACATGCGCGGCGTGGTGAAGGGCATCGGCGACTACGGCAATGCCTTCGGCGTGCCCGTGCTCGGCGGCGAGGTCTACTTCGACCCCTGCTACACCACCAACCCGCTGGTGAACGCCATGAGCGTGGGCATCGTCCGCACCGACCGCGTGATCAGCGCCACCAGCCACGGCAAGGGCAACCCCGTGTTCATCGTGGGCAGCAGCACCGGCAAGGACGGCATCCACGGCGCCAGCTTCGCCAGCAAGGACATCACCGAGACCAGTATGGACGACCTGCCGGCGGTGCAGGTGGGCGACCCCTTCATGGAGAAGCTGCTCCTGGAGGCCTCCCTGGAGCTGGCGCAGACCGATGCCATCATCGGCATGCAGGACATGGGTGCCGCGGGCATCACGTGCAGCACCAGCGAGATGAGCGCCAAGGGCGAAGCGGGCATGGACATCCACCTGGACCGTGTGCCCACCCGGCAGGAGGGCATGCGGGCGTGGGAGATCCTCCTCAGCGAGAGCCAGGAGCGTATGCTCGTGGTGGTGAAGAAGGGCCGCGAGGCCGAGGTGAAGGCCATCTTCGACAAGTGGGACCTGAACTGCGTGGAGATCGGCACGGTCACCGAAGGCGGCACGCTGCGCTACTTCATGCACGGTGAACTGGTGGCCACCATGCCGGCCGAAAGCCTGGTGCTGGGCGGTGGCGCCCCGGTGTACGAGCGCGAGCAGAAGGAGCCCGCCTACATCGCCGAGAACAAGAAGTTCAAGATGGACGATGTGGACGAACCCGCCGACCTGAAGGCGGTGGCCTACGAACTGCTGGCCAGCCCCAACATCGCCAGCAAGCGCTGGGTGAGCGAGCAGTACGACACCATGGTGCGCACCAACAACATGAGCACCAACGCCCCCAGCGATGCGGGCCTGGTGCTGGTGCGCGAGACCGGCAAGGGCCTCGCCGTCACCGTGGACTGCAACGGCCGCTACGTGCACGCCGATCCCTATGTCGGCGCCATGATCGCGGTGAGCGAGGCCGCGCGCAACATCGCCTGCACCGGCGGCGAGCCCTGCGGCGTCACCAATTGCCTCAACTTCGGCAACCCTTACGACCCCGAGGTGTACTGGCAGTTCGCGCAGGTGATCAAAGGAATGGGCGATGCCTGCCGCGCCTTCGAGACGCCCGTCACCGGTGGCAACGTGAGCTTCTACAACCACACGGTCACCGAGAAGCGCAACATCCCCGTGTTCCCCACCCCCACGATCGGCATGGTGGGCATCGTGCCCGATGTGAGCAAGCGCATGAGCCTCGACTTCAAGCAGAAGGGCGACCTCATCTTCCTGCTCGGCAAGGTGGTGGATGACATCGCAAGCAGCGAGTACCTCACCCGTATCCATGGCATCGACCGCTCACCGGCGCCCTATTTCGACCTCGATGAGGAGAAGCGTCTGCACACCATATTGCTCATGCTCATCCGGCAGGGGCTCATCAATGCCGCGCACGACGTGAGCGATGGCGGCATCTGGACCACCTTGGTGGAAATGGCCCTGCCACGCGGCCTCGGTTTCGATGTGGTCACCGACAGCGAGGTGCGTGAGGACGCCTTCCTCTTCGGTGAAGCACAGGGCCGTGCCATCGTTGCCGTAGACCAGGACAATGAGGACGCCTTCCTGGACCTGATGGCCCAAAGCCGTGTACCCAGTATGCTGCTCGGCCACGTTACCCAGGGCAAGCTCGTGGTGGACGATGAGCGCTTCGGCACCATCGACGAGGCCCGAAAGGTCTACGAGGAGGCCATCCCGCGCATCATGAACGAACAGTGAGCGACGCCAGTTGTTGCTCTGGACCGAACTTCCAAGAACGAACATGCCTCAACCCCGTACCATCGGCACCCTCCCCGGCGTGGGAGCTGCCGCCCCCCAGCTCCGTTTTGTCAAACAGGACCGCACCGATGCCGACCTGGCCTCGCTGAAAGGCCATGTGGTCGTGCTGCTCTCCGTGCCCAGCCTGGATACCGGCGTGTGCGCCACCGAGACCCGCACCTTCAACGAGAAGGCCGCCGGCCTGGGCGCCCACGTGCTGGTGGTGAGCATGGACCTGCCCTTCGCCATGAAGCGCTTCTGCGACACCGAGGGCATCACCAACGTGCACACCGGCAGCGATTTCCGCTACCGCGACCTCAGCGAGAAGTGGGGTGCCGCCATCGCCGAAGGCCCCATGCAGGCCATCACCTGCCGCGCCGTTTGGGTCATCGACAAGGAGGGCACCATCCGCTACCACGAACTGACGCCCGAACTGGGCAGCGAGCCCGACTACGATGCCGCCCTGAACGCGGCCAAGGGTCTGCTCTGATCCACTCCGTAACGAAGAACGCCCGCGCTGGTGATCCAGGGCGGGCGTTCGCGTTGGGTACGGTCGGTTCAGATCGAGCGATGACGGCCGGCCAGCACGCGGTCCACTGCGGCCAGCACCAGCAGGCTTGCCGAAAGTCCCGCCAACCACAGAGCCCAGTTGCCACTGGAGGGCAGCGCGGAGCTCACCGTGCGCCAGGCATCGCTCACCGGTCCGCTCGCGGCCTCCGTGTTCGCCGACCCGAGCAGTCCCCACAGCAGCACGGCGGCCGTCAGGAGGATGATACCGATCCACGCGCCGCGCCCCAGGATGGGCTTCACCGGCGTGGGACGCAGCAGCGGCGTCACGGCCACCCGGGCCATGATGCGGTCCGTGAGGTCAGTGTCCGGAGCGGCATGCCCGGCCGCCTGGAACAGGTCGTGGAGCGTGTCCTTCGGTTCAGGCATGGTCCAAAATTAGGCGTTGCGCTTCGGTCCCGTAGGTGGCCTGGACCACGTCCAGCAGTTTCTTGCGGGCGCGGTGCAGGCGCACCTTCACATTCGACGCACCCAGTCCGGTGATGGTTACGATCTCCTCCACGCTCAACTCCTCCAGGTGGAAGAAGCTGAGGATCGACGCATCTTCCGGATCGAGCTGGGCGAGCGCGTGGTCCAGCAGTTGCCGCACCTCGGACCGTTGGCCGCTGGTATCCGGGTCCGCGGCCGGGTGGTGGGGCAGTTCGTCCACCGAGCCTTCGCCATCGCGCCGTTTGCGTCCGTGGCTGATGGCTGTGCGGTAGGCGATGCTGTACAACCAGGTGCTGAACTTGGCATTGCCCCCGAAGCCGGCCAGGTGCTGGTAGGCCTTCACGAAGCTGTCCTGCGTGGCCTCCTCCGCATCCTGTGCGTTCCGCAGCACGCGGAAGCACACCGTGTACACCATGCGCTGGTAGTGGCGCACGAGCTCCGCATAGGCACGGCTGTCGCCGCCCAGGATGCGTTGGATGATCGTGCTGTGGTCCACGGGGTGCATGGGATGGGACGCTGCGGAAGGGCTTCCTGGTTACAAATGGAAGGACACATCGCTCCTTGGACAAGCCAACTGGGATGACCGGTCCAAAGCCTCCGGGAGCGCCTTGCGCACGGTGGATGAGCGGATCGTAACCGACCTGTGATCGGCTGCGTCAGATGATCAACGGCCCCGGCAACGGGCCATCACCACACCACGAAACCACCACGCACCATGGACATCACAGGCGCCATCGCGATCATCTTCTTCTTTTCCACCGTCTTCGGTCTGTTCTACATCTACTTCTCCACCCGCCACCGGGAACGGATGAACATGATCGACAAGGGTCTCGCACCGGGCCTTCACCGCCCCATGGCCGACCACCTGCGCACCTTGAAGAACGGCCTGCTGCTCATCGGCCTCGGTCTCGGCTGCGTGGCCGGCCACCTCTTCGAGCGGGCCGCCTTGCCTCCCGGCGGCGACAACCCGATGCCCTACTTCGTGGGCATGGCCATCTTCGGCGGACTGGCACTGGTGCTGTTCTATGCCTTCTTCGGCCGCAAGCAACAGGGGTGACGAGCGTCTGCGGCTGTGCCGGGGCTGGTCCATGATGGGCCGGCCCCGCTGCTTTTCGGGGTAGTGTGTAGCCGCATACTTTCGCGGCACGAAACCCCTGCATGCGCCGCGCTCTTGCCGCCTTCTTCCGCTGGACCGGTGCTGCAGCCTTCTGGTTCGTGGTGGTCACGGCCCTGTGGGCGGCCCTGCTGGGCCTGGTGGAACCACCGGTGACCTGGGTAATGGTGGAGCAGGCCAATGAGCAGGACGGCATTGAACGCACGGTGACCGACTGGAGCGCCATCTCGCGCAACCTGCCCCTGGCCGTGATGGCCTCCGAGGACCAGCGCTTCATGTTCCACTCCGGCTTCTCGTGGGAGGCCATGCGCAAGGCCATGGAACGGAACAAGAAAGGCCGGCGCATCCGCGGGGGCAGCACCATCAGCCAGCAGACGGCCAAGAACGTCTTCCTCTGGCCCGGCCGCACTTACCTGCGCAAGGGGCTGGAAGCCTGGTTCACCGTGCTCATCGAACTGCTGTGGACCAAGGAGCGGATCCTCGAGGTCTACCTGAATGTGGCGGAGATGGGCAAGGGCGTGTTCGGGGCGGAGGCCGCTGCCCAACATTGCTTCGATCGTCCCGCGGCCCGGCTCACGGCGGCCCAGGCGGCCTTGATCACCGCCACCCTGCCCGCCCCGCGCCGCTTCAGCTGCACCAGCCCCTCGGGCTACATCCGGGGCCGCCAGCAGTGGGTGCTGCGCCAGATGCGCAACATCGGCGATGTGCTCGATCCCGAGGTGCAGGAACGACGCCGCCAGAAGATCGAGGAGGAAGAGCAGCGTCAGGAAGCCCGCGAGGCCCGGCGCAGGAAGAAGTAGGCCCGGCTCAGTTGCCGCGCGAGTATTCCACCTGCGTGGGATAGGCGAACTCGAGTCCGGCCGTGGCGAACCGGCGCATCAGTTCCAAGTGCATCCGGGTCTGGGTCGCAAAGAGGTCCGCATCCTTCCGCACATAGTACACGAACAGGATGTTCAGCGAATAGTCCTTGAACGCGGTGAAGCTGGCGACCCGGTCGGGTTCCAGCACATGCTGGTGTTCGTCCACCAGGGTGTTCAGGATCCGAAGGGCCTCCTCCACCTTTTCCGGCGGGGTCTCGTAGATCAGGCCCAGTTCGTGCCGCACGCGGAAGGAGGCCTGCTGGGACACGTTCTCCAGCACACTGTCCGTGAACTTGAAGTTGGGCACCACCACGATGGGTCCCTCCAAGGTCCGGATCCGCGTGCTGCGGATGCCGATCTCCTGCACCATGCCATCATACCCGGCCACCCGGATGCGCTCACCCACCTCGAAGGGTTTGTCCGCGAACACGGTCACCCCACCGAAGATGTTGGCCACCGTGTCCTTGGCGGCCATGGCCATGGCCAGACCACCGATGCCGATGCCCGCCAGCAGCGCCCCCACATTGTATCCGGCGTTGTTCAGGGCGAGCACCAGGCCCAATCCCCACACCAGCACCTTCATCGAGCTGCGCACCACCGGCACCAGCTGGCTCTTCACCACCACGGTCTCTTCGCGGCGGGCGCGTGGGATGAGGTATTCCTCCACCAGGGCGTCCACCAGGCGGGCCAGCAGCCACGTCATGGCCAGCACCGTGGCCACCTTGATCACCCGCTCCACCCACAGGTCCACCTTGGCCGGCAGCTCCAACTGATGGTAGGCGAGGTAGATGCTGATCAGCGTCACCAGGGCCACGAGCGGGCCGCGTAACGCCACGATCAGCAGGTCGTCCAAGCGCGTGGCCGTGCGGGCTGCCAGGCGCTTGAGCACGGTGGAGGAGCCCCAGTACAGCAGCTTGCCCATCAACCAGCCGCCCACGGCCCAGGCCAGGGCATACAGCCAATGCTCAACGGGATTGCCCAGGAAGTGGTGCTGCAGGGGATCGTTCATGCGGGTACTTTTGAGGGGGAACGGATGGGAGCGACCCATCCGACCAACGACGCACAAAAGTAGGATCGCATCAACGCAGCCATGGGAACAGGGAAGGAGGAGCTGGTGGTCATCACCGGCGCGAGCAGGGGGGTGGGAAGGGCAACAGCGCTGGCCATTGCGCTGGAACATGGTGTGCGGGTGCTCGCCGTGTCGCGGGATGCCGGGGCGCTCGAGCGTCTCCAGCAGGATGGGGCCGGTATGGTGGAGGTGTTGGCGCTGGACATCGGCGCATCTGATGCGCCCCGGGCGATCAAGGCCGCCGTGGCCGGACGCCGGGTGCGGGCATTGGTCCACTGTGCAGGCCTGTTGGACAAACGACCGATGGGCGAGCATCAACGCGCAGTGCTGGAGCGGCTCTATGCGGTGAACGTCTTCGCACCCTTGGAGATCACCCAGGCCTTGGTGGACGAGCTGGACGGCACGCCGCCCGGTCATGTGGTGCACATCGGCAGCATGGGCGGCTTCCAGGACAGCGCGAAGTTCCCGGGGCTGGTGGCCTACAGCGCCAGCAAGGCCGCCCTGGCCTGCATGGCCCAGTGCCTGGCCGAGGAGTTCAAGGACCGCGGCATACGCAGCAACTGCCTGGCCCTGGGGGCGGTGGACACCGAGATGGTGCGCGAGGCGTTCCCCGGTTATCAGGCTCCGGTAACGGCGGACGCAATGGGAGCTTACGTTGCCCGATTTGCCTTGGAGGGACACAACCTCTTCAACGGCAAGGTGTTACCGGCGGCGGTGACGACCCCCTGAGGGGCTGAGGTGAAAAAATTGTTGCCTAGGTGTTTGCATATGTCGAAAGCCTCCCTACATTTGCAGCCGCTTTCGGAAAAACGTTCTTTGAAGCGACCCGGCAACGGGGTGGGAGAGAGGATGAGCAAGAGGAGTTGAAAAGAAAATTTCAACAAACGCTTGCAGAGATCAAAAGACCCACTACTTTTGCCGTCCCAATCGACGGGGCTGACCCGCGAGAGGCGCTTGAAAGACTGAACGAGACCGGAAAGAGGCGATGCCTCGACCCGATACAGTTCTTTGACTTATTGTCCAATCTGAGAACAGCAGGTGTCCTTGTGATCGACAGATCAACATGAGAGACCTCGTCAACGGACCAGATCAAACAAACATTTACAATGGAGAGTTTGATCCTGGCTCAGGATGAACGCTAGCGGCAGGCTTAACACATGCAAGTCGAGGGGCAGCACGATGTAGCAATACATGGGTGGCGACCGGCGCACGGGTGCGTAACACGTATGGAATCTGCCCTCTACTGGGGAATAGCCCTCCGAAAGGAGGATTAATGCCCCATAATAAGCGGAACGGCATCGTTCTGCTTTGAAAGCTCCGGCGGTAGAGGATGACCATGCGCACGATTAGCTAGTTGGTGAGGTAACGGCTCACCAAGGCTACGATCGTTAGGGGGCCTGAGAGGGTTATCCCCCACACTGGTACTGAGACACGGACCAGACTCCTACGGGAGGCAGCAGTGAGGAAT
>CAUJFM010000300.1 GCA_963169595.1 Bacteroidota bacterium
GGATGCAGAGCAGGTCGCGCTCCTGCTCGATGGCGGTGACCTTTTCGGCGAAGGCTGCGGAGATCCGGTCCTTCACCCGTTGGTCACGTTCGGTTTTCACAGCGAACCCCGGCATCAGTCGATCGCGTATTTGGCCAGGAGGTCCTGGTATTCTTTGCTGTAGCGGCGGCGCAGGCTTTCGTTCTTGGCCAGCTCCTGGATCCTCAGGATACCGTCGATCACCTGTTCCGGGCGTGGCGGACAGCCCGGGATGTACACGTCCACGGGGATCACCCGGTCGATGCCCTGGAGCACGCTGTAGCTGTCGAAGATGCCGCCGGTGCAGGCGCAGGCGCCCATGCTCAGCACCCACTTGGGCTCGGCCATCTGCATGTACACATCGCGTAGCACGGGGGCCATCTTCTTGGCGATGGTGCCCATCACCATCAGCAGGTCGCTCTGGCGTGGGCTGAAGCTCAACCGCTCCATGCCGAAGCGGCTCAGGTCGTAGTGCGAGCTCATGGTGCTCATGAACTCGATGCCGCAACAACTGGTGGCGAAGGGCAGCGGCCACAGGCTGTTGGCACGGGCCAGGCCGATGGCCTGGTCCACGCTGGTGGCGAAGAAACCCTCGCCGCTATGGCCCGCCGGAGCGGCCACGATGTTCGGCCTGGGCCGGTCGGTTTTTTGCAGCTCGCTCATTCGATCTTCATTACGCCCTTCCGTAGCACGTAGTAGAGCCCCGCCAGTACGAAGCCGACGAAGACGATCATTTCCACGAATCCGATGGCCCCGAGCGCCTTGAAATTGACCGCCCAAGGGTACAGGAAGATCACCTCCACATCGAAGAGCACGAACAGGATGGCGATGAGCAAGTACTTCACACTGAACGGCTTACGCGCATTGCCCTGTTGCTCGATCCCGCACTCGAAGCTCTCGTCCTTCTTCTTACCGTGGATCTTGGGACCCAGCCAAGCGGCCGCGGAAAGCGCGAAGCCCACGAAGCCCACGGCGATGGCCGCTTGGATCAGGACCGGGATGTAGTCGTTGGGGGTTGAGATGGCTTCCACGGTGGTTTCTTGTCGGCTGGAGCGGCCAAAGGTAGGGTCTTACCTCATTTGGGGGAATGATGGATGCGATAGTTTGGGGAGGGTGGCGTGTGGAAAAGCCCCGGAGACCTGACTACCATCAATGGACGGCTGCAAGGAGGCCTCCGACCCGCTCCATGAGGCCCCTAACGGTCACTTCTTCACCACGACCGTGCGGCCCGCCTGTTGCCGTGTAGGGCGTTGCGTGCGCGGTGGACGTGCCGAACAGCGCGGAGAAGCGCGGCAATACGCTCCAGATCACGCGTTGGTACGGAGTGGACCCGATAAGGACACATCGCTGAGGAACGGATCACGGGTGAAATAGAAGATACCCGCTTAGACCATCGCATGTGATCCACCCCGTGTTACTGAGCCGGTGATGAAGATCGGGCCGAGCTCAGCGATCTGGACCACTGGGGTGATAGCGTGAAAGGGTGCGAGGCATTTCACCTTCTCATGCTTTTCACCCTTTCACCTTTTCACCATTGGATCGACCGGGTCTTTCATGCAGTCTCAGTAGTAGGGGCAGGGATCCGCGACGAGCCTCAACGGGCAACACCACAAAGCCATGCCGATCAATAGGAATGGATAGCGCGATACGCAAGGCAGAATGCAATAGGCCATGGCCGGGCCGGTGCCGGTGAAGTTTCAGACTGCTGCCGTGCGCGTGTTCCGCGACAACTTCAAGGCGCAGGGCTGGGTGCACCGGGGCCACCGGCCTTGGAAGCAGCGCGGTGACCTTCAGGCGGATGGACCGGGGCTCGCCGCCCGAGGTGTCCACGCCGATCACATGGGCGTAGAAGTCGCGCACCATGTCCTTCTCCTTGGTGGGCACACGCTGCGCGGTAGCGCTTGCCGCGTGTGCGCAGGTGCTCATTCAGGGTCCCGCCTCGCTTTTTGTCCTGCCACACATGCTGGTAGATGCGCTCGTGGGAGACCATGTCGCGGCCCTCGCGCTCTGCTAGGCCCACGATCTGCTCCGGACCGAATTATTGGGCCAGATGCTGCTAAACTTCGGCACGTATGGCAGCGGTGTAGCGCACTGCCTTGGGTTTGTCCCTCTTGCGTTGGGCACACTTGCGCGCGGCCAAGTCGGCGTTGTACTCCCCGCTGCGCCCATCGCAGTTGCGCCTGAGCTCGCGGCTCACCGCAGAGGCAGACTTGCCGATGGCCTCGGCGATCTGTTCCTGCTGTCGACCTACCTTGCTCATGCGCTGTATGATGCACCTTTGTTCATCGGTGATATAACTCATTCTTGCAACGGATCGGCCCCCAGCACAAGGGTAGGCTGCATCCTCCATTCAGAGAGGGGCGAAAGCCTCTCCTCCTCCTGAAAAATGATCAGCCGACTTGTCGGTCTATCTGATGGCGTATATTTGGTTAAATCCGCCGTTGTGAAATGGGTCAAGCAATGAAGGCACACTACACGCTGATGCTAATCTTCGTGTCCGGCTTTAAGCTCGCTGCCCAACCATGGAGTCCGTCCATCGGCGCTCAATGGTGGAACACATACTCGCAGGTCGGCGGCCTATATGGTACGGTGACCACCGTGTACACGGCCGACTCGCTCATATCTGGTGAGAGTTGGCAGAAGCTTGATGTTCGTGCCACATATCAGGACCTTTCTTCCAGCGGCCCGGTCCTAACGGAAACCTGGATCCACCTGACCAGAACGATAGGCCCAACGGTACTCCTCCGTTCTGCAGAAGAAGTAGATACGTTGTATCGGTTCGACGCACAGATCGGTGATCGCTGGTCGGTGCCCTTCACCAGCACGCCTGAGTTGACCTATGTGGTCACAGGTGTTGGGGACAGTCTTGTGGGCGGCTTGAGCTTGAACTGGGTGGCGGTCGATGTGGTGACGAACGACGATGGTCTATACTTCACCGATACGTTGATCGAGCGTCTTGGCTTCTTGGACCAGTTCATCTTTCCGGCTTATTCGCTTAACCTGGAGCCTGATCTGCTGGGCCTGCGCTGTTACTCGGATGCGGATGTCGATTTTCAACGGCAGTCAGGTATGTCTTGCGATGTAGGCCTGCAAGTGCAAGCTTTTGGATCGGGTGAAGAACAGGTGAGCGTGCGGTTCGACGAACCATCGGCCAGCCTGGAGGTGAGGTCCACCTATTCCGATCAGCTTCTTTTCGAGCTTGTAGATGTTCATGGCAAGGCGCTGGACCGAGGTGTTGTGAGATCCGGTGTGACCATTCTTGATGTCGCAACGCTTGCTGGAGGCGTCTATCTTCTCCGGTTTGCCGATGGACCAGTGCGGGTTACCGCTACACGCTGGGTGCGGCCTTGAGAGGCATTCGTCGGCAATAGTTGCCCGGTTGTCGCGTTTGAGACCATTTGGACCGGTCTCCCATGAACCACCGGCCAGTTACCTTTGTTCAGTCGCCATGAACACCACCCGCCCGGCCTATCCCTTGCTCGACCGGATCCAGAACCCGACAGACCTTCGGAACCTTTCCGAGGACCAGCTGGAACAGGTGTGCAAGGAACTGCGCGAGTTCATCATCGACGTGGTGAGCGTGAAGGGGGGCCACTTCGGCGCGAGCCTCGGCGTGGTGGAACTCACCGTGGCGCTGCACTACGTGTTCAACACGCCGTACGACCAGCTGGTATGGGACGTGGGGCATCAGGCCTATGGGCACAAGATCCTCACGGGTCGGCGCGAGGTGTTCCACACCAACCGGATCCACAAGGGCATCAGCGGTTTCCCCAAACGGAGCGAAAGCGAGTTCGACACCTTCGGCGTGGGGCACAGCAGCACCAGTATCGGCGGGGCGCTGGGCATGGCGGTGGCCAGCCGGTTGTAGGGGGAGCAGGACCGCCAGTGCGTGGCTGTGATCGGCGATGGCGCCATGACCGCCGGCATGGCTTTCGAGGCGCTGAACCACGCGGGTGGCGCGGGCACCGATATGCTCGTGGTGCTGAACGACAATTGCATGAGCATCGACCCGAACG
>CAUJFM010000301.1 GCA_963169595.1 Bacteroidota bacterium
TCGGCGTTGCTGTTCTCCAGTTGCTTGTTCAGGGTTTCGAGCGTGTTGGCGTGCTTGCGCTTCTGTAGGAAGTTGCGCAGCAGTAGCAGCGCCGCCATCAGCACGAGCAGGGCCACGGCAATGCTGGCGTAGAGCTTCACCTGTCCGCTGCGGATCCGCGCGGCCTGTACGCCGTTCTCTGCGCGCAGCAGCGCATTGTCCTTCTCCTTGCGTTCGGTCTCGAATTCGGTGCGGAGACGGGCGAGTTCGCGTTGCGTATCGGCGCCTTGCAGGCTGTCCTTCAGGAAGAGGTGGCGTTCGAAGTGCGCGATGGCGGCGTCCCCGTCACCCATCTTGGCGTAGAGCTTCGCAAGGCCCATCTCGTAGTCGAGCACCAGTTGCGGATCGCCCGCGCCGCTGCTCAAGGCGAGTCCTTCGCGCAGGCTGGCTTCGCCCTTCTTCAGATCGCCCAAGGCAACGTGGGCCGATCCGATGCGCTGCAGCACGTACGCCTTGTCGATGGCGCTGTGGATCGTGTCGTAGTGAGCCAGCGCCGAGCGGAAGTGGACCAGGGCTGCACGCGGTCCGTCGGCCAATACCAGGTCGCCGAGATTTTCTTCCGCGATGCCCCAGCCATGGTGGTCCTGGATCCTTCGATAGGCAGCGATGGCCTGCTCGTAGGCCGATCGTGCCGCGGTCGTATCACCTTGCTCCTTCAGCGTATTGGCCAGGCCCACCGCGCAATTGGCCTCCTTGCCTGCGCGGCCAAGGGTTTGTTCCAGGGCCATGGATCGCCGCAAATGCTCAGCGCTCTGCGCATAGTCCTTGATCTTGCGGTAGGCAATGCCCAACGAATAGAGCAGGATGGAAGCGCTGGCCGTGTCCCCGGCCTGCTCGCTCAAGGCAAGCGCCTCTTGGAATCGTTTCAAACTGCCCACACTGTCGCCACGCTTCTCGGCCAGCCAGCCCAGGTTGCTCAACACAACGCTGGTGTACTGCGGCACACCGAGCTTTTGGAAGATCCCGAGCGCGATGCCTAGCAGCGAATCGGCGCGATCGAACTGGCCTTGCTCCGCTGCGAGCCATCCGAGGTTGTTGTGCGCATCGCCCAGCGCGCGTGGTCGCTTGATCCGCTTGGCCAGCGCCAGGGCCTGATCGCCCACCAGGCGTGCGCTGTCTGGATCGCTGCGGATCAGGTTGAAGCAGATGCGTGCAAGGGCGTCGGCGCGCAGTGTGTCGTCCTTGGCCGCAGCGAGTTCCAAATGCAGGCTGGGCAGGAGTGAAGCGTCCTGGCCGGTCGCGCGCACCGAGAGGAACACCAGGATGAACACGCAGGCAACACAGCGCAACAGGACCATGGGTCCGCAAGGTAGCGAGGGCTATGGTGGCCCACGCGCAACCACCGGGGTTCCGGGTGTTGATCGGCGCTGGATCTTGCACTATCCTGCGGCGTTTGCTGCGTTGCGCAACTGCAGCCATGACGGTACTGCTGGCCCGATCGGTAGTAACGGTAGAAGCGGAGGATGCGGAAGAACAAGTCGAGCTCCGCCCTGTCGTAAGGATATGAAACGCCTCAAACACGCAGGGTGGGTGAGAAGGTGCGAAAAAGCGACCGTGTGCGCTGAGAACCCTCACTCCTCAACGTGTCTCTTCACCGAGTCCGTGGGACCTGCGATCACCCTGGCGGGCGCTGTACTGTGCACGCTATCCCAGTCGATCGCATCCGTACGGACCGGTTCCTCTACTTCATGGACCAGCGTGCTGCAGCCGACCAGGATGATCAGGCAGGCGATCAACAGAAGTGCCAGGTGACGCATGTGCGATGGGAGGTACCAAGTTAGCGGAACGAGGGACCTTCGTTTGCTATGTGTGACCCATGTCCATTTGGCAGAGAATGGGCTCGCATGTATGTATTCCTTCGTATCGACCGGGAGTGGCCGTTCTCAGCCTCATTTCGATCCCGTGGTATCGTCCATACTCCACCCGCAGTATCATTCGTCCGGTCCAGCAGCGTTACCTCCCCACCACCATCTTCACCGTCACCTTCCTTTCCCCCTGCGTCACCTTCACCAGGTAGTTCCCGGCGGCTTTGCCACGCAGATCGATCGGTAGTTGGTGCGTGCCCGGTGCATAGCGGCCGCTGAAGAGGGTGTCGAGTTGGTGACCCAGAGCGTCGTACAGCACACCCGACAAACGGCCAGCTTCCGTGGTGCGCACGATCAGCGTGGCCTGGTCGGCGCCGGGATCCTGCAAGAGCTGAGCGCTGAAGGATGCGTCCGCATGTTCGCCGATCGCGTTGGCCGGCGTCCAGGTATCGGCGCCGTTGGTGAGCCAATCGAGGCTGAAGCGCGCGAAGCTGAGCTGGTACGCTTCGTACTCGCCGTTCTCGTAGAAGCAGCCGATGGTGCCGTCGTCGAGAATGGCCAGGCTGGAGTATGCCGAGAGCCCGGGATGCAGGGTCTTGCTTACGGGCCAGGTATCGCCTTCATCGTAGCTGAGGAAGATGGTGAGGTTCTGGCGCGTGGTGGGATGCGCGGGGATGGAGAAGAGCAGGCGGCTGGTATCGTAGCCATCGAGCGTGGAGGTGTAGCGCAGGATCTCGCCGTTCACGAAGGGATCGATGAGCTCGGCCTGGAACGACGGTGATCCCCAGGAATCACCACCATCGGAGGAGCGCACGATGCGCCGCAGGTTCGGGGTTTGGTTGCGGATGTTCATCATCAGGTCGCCGTTGTCGAGCTCCACGAGCTTGGCCTCGTCGCCCACGCTGGATGCCATGGTCGGTTTGTAGTTCCAGGTGGTGCCGCCATCGTCGCTGTAGATCATGAAGTTGCTGATCGCGCTGCCGGAGGTCTGCCGCACCCCGATGGCGCCCACGATGCGGCCGCTGCGCAGCTGGTGCGCGTTGCCGGAGGCCAGCCAGGCCGCGTACCAGGTGGGTGCGTAGATCTCGCTGGTGTGCTCCACCGGCGCGCTCCAGGTAACTCCGTTGTCCTGGCTGCGGCACACTTGGAACCGGATGGGGACGGCGTGCGTGGAAGCGAACAACCCGGTATGCGAGGCGAACATGCAGAGCAGATCGCCGCTGTTGCGGTCCAGCACCAGGGCCGGATCGCTCGCACCACTGGTACCGAAGTCCGCGATGGTGAGCGCAGGCGACCAGGTCTCTCCGTTGTCGGTGCTGCGGCGCACCACCACATCGATGTCGCCCGGCAGATCACCGGGGCCGTTGATGCGTGCATCGGCGGCCACCACCAGCGAGCCATCGGCCGCGCGCACCACGGCGGGGATGCGGTAGTTGGCCGAACCATAGTCGCCCCCGGAGAAGAGCGTCTTGTACTCCAGGAGGATCAGGCGTTCGTCCGTGCTCGATACCACATCAGGCGTATGGTTCTGGCCGCTCACGGTGATCGAGACGAGTTCGCCCTTGATCACATGTCCTTCGAGCGCCGTGCCGGACACATCGCAGGCGATCCAAAAATGATTGTTGCCTTCGATCAGCGTATGCGCACCCGTGGCCACGATGGTGCCCGCCTGCACGGTGGCTGTGGCGAAGACCGCGGTGGTCGTGTCGAGGCGCGGGTTGGCCCCCGTCGCGTAGATCTTCAGGTCCTGAAGGTCGGCCAGGTCGGTGGTGCCGTTCAGGTTGAAGGCGATCTCCGAGAGGCTGAGCGGTGCATCGCTGCCGGAGGTGATGATGCGCACGCCGATCACGCGTTCGCCGGGTTCGCCCCTGCCCACCGGGGTGCTGGTGGAGAGCAGTGTGCTGCCGGTGTAGATCATGGTCGCGGCGATCGGCACGGTGGTGGCACCGCCGTACAGGGTGCCGGGATGCACACCGGTGATCTCGTTCACGGTGGTGCCGGCCACGTTCTCGAAATCCCAAGCCGCGATCAGTCCGGGTTCGGTGCCAGTCACTACTGCGGTCATGTCGGCCATGATCTCCGCCTCGCTCAGCGGGTTTTGCCAGATGCGCACATCGTCGAGCTGGGCGTTCATGAAGACCGTCTGCGCGATGGAGGTGCCCAGGATCAAGGGCACACTGTTGCTGAAATCCTCGGTGCCGATGGCCGCGGAGGTGATCGTGTTCTCCTGTGTGCCGTCCACAAGGATGCTGGCGGTGCCGTTGATCGCATCCACCACCATGGCCACATGATGCCAGCCACCATCGGTGATGGATGTGGTGCCGTACGGCGGATTCGCATTGCTGTTCGACGTGCTGCGGAGGTTCATGCCGAGGGCACCGGCACCCGCCTGGGTGGTGAGCTCATAGCCCGCACCTCCCGCAGTCACGCGTTTGCTCACCATACGATAGGCATCGGTGCTCTGGCTGGTCTTCACCCACAAGGTCACCGTGAAGCTCTCGCCGGGATCGATGTCGAGGGCCGCGTGGTCGGCCACTTCCATACGATCATCCACGCCATCGAGGCTCAGGGCCATGCCGCTTTGCGCGTTGGTGAGGTGGGCGAACACGATGAAGCAGAACAGGAACAGCGGCGTGAGGGAGGTGCGGCGTGTCATGGCGGTATGGAACTGGTT
>CAUJFM010000302.1 GCA_963169595.1 Bacteroidota bacterium
GCAGATGGTGGGCGGCAAAGGCGCCGAGGACTGGCAGCGCATCGGCACCAAAGGCGTGGTGATGGAGAACACCTGGACCAGCGCCGATGGCAAGGAGAAGGTGGTGATGTACACCAAGGACCTCGTGGTGGGCAAGGTGGATGAAGCTTTGTTCAGCACGGCCGGGTATGAGGTGCAGGACATGACGGCATTCCCGATGATGGGCCGGTGAACTGAAGGAGTGAAGCGGACCGAACTGAAGTCATTGCTCGATGAGGCCTACGACCGCCACGCGCGGCCGGACTTCACGGCGGACGACCCGATCCAGATCCCGCGCGCCTTCACCGAGCGCGCCGATGCCGAGGTGATCGGCTTCCTCACCGCCACCATCGCCTGGGGGCAGCGCAGGACGATCATCGCCAACGCCTGGAAGCTGGTGCAGCTGATGGACGAGGCGCCCCACGACTTCGTGATGCACGCCTCCCCCGCCGAACTGCGACGCGTGGAGGGCTTCGTGCACCGCACCTTCAACAGCATCGACCTGAAGCACTTCGTGAAGGGGCTCCGCCATGTGTACACGACCTACGGCGGGCTGGAGGACGCCTTCCTCGACGAGGGGCATCCGGGGCCGATGGACCAGGCCATCCACCGCTTCAAGCAACGCTTCTTCGAACCCCGCCACCAGGCCCGCACCGAGAAGCACGTGGCCGACCCGCTGAAAGGCAGCAACGCCAAGCGCCTCAACATGTTCCTGCGCTGGATGGTGCGCCCCAACGACCGCGGCGTGGACCTGGGCTTTTGGACGCGCATCACCCCGGCCGACCTGATGGTGCCGCTGGATGTGCACACCGGCCGCGTGGGCCGGGAACTGGGGCTGTTGAAGCGCACCCAGGACGACTGGAAGGCCGTGGAGGAACTGACGGCCGCACTTCGGCAGTTCGACCCGTTGGACCCGGTGAAGTATGACATCGCGCTCTTCGGGATGGGAGTTGGGGGAAGATGAGGGTTGGATTGTTGGTTGTTGGTTGAGGGTTGAGGGTGATGGTCGTTCGCTCCCGGCCGCGATGACCGGTGCCCTCTGATCGACCAGCATCCACTGACAACACATCCCGCTCCTTCCCCAGCCTGACGACCAACAACCGACCTCGAACAACCGTTATCGAACGACACGCTCCAACCTCGTCCCGACTATCTTCGCGACCCGATGGCATTCCTGCACCCGGCCTTCCTGTGGGCGCTCACCGCCCTGGCGATCCCGGTGCTCATCCACCTCTTCCAGCTCCGCCGGTTCAAGCGGATCGACTTCACCAATGTGCGCCTGCTGGCCGAAGTGTCCCAGCAGACCCGCGCCCGCAAGAAGGTGCAGCACTGGCTGGTGCTGCTGGCCCGCCTGCTCGCCCTCACCTGCCTGGTGCTGGCCTTCGCGCAACCCTACATCCCCCAGGCCGACCGTACGGTGAAGGCGGGCCAACGGGCCGTGTCCATCTACGTGGACGACAGCTACAGCATGGACGGTACCAATCCGGAGGGCCGGCTTCTGGACCAGGCCCGCAAGGGTGCCCAGGACGCGGTGATGGCCTACTCCGCCACCGACCGCTTCCAAGTGCTGACCAGCCGCTTCGAGGGCCGCCAGCAGATGCTGCTGGGCCGGGATGATGCCCTGGAGGCCGCCGCACAGACCACGGCCGGCCCCTACTCGCGGCCGATCTCCAAGGTGCTCGCAAGGCAGCGCGAGGCCCTGGCGACCAGCGAAGCCCCTGTGCGCCGCGCCCTGCTCTTCACCGACCTGCAGCGAAGCGTGACCGATGTGGAGGCCTGGACCAACGACACGCTCATCCCCACGGTGATCGTGCCGATCGTGCCCGCCACCGTGGACAACCTGAGCATCGACACCGCCTGGTTCGAAAGCCCCGTGCGGCGCGCCATGCAGGCCGAGGCGCTGCACGTGCGCATCCGCAACCATGGCGCGCAGGAGCTGGTGAACGTGCCCCTGCGCGTGTCCATTGATGGCCGCCAGCGGGCCCTGGCCTCCTTCAGCGTGGGTGCCGGAGCCTCAGTGGATACCGTGCTCCGCTTCACCGGTGAGCCGCCGGGCCGTCACTGGGGCGAGATCGCCCTGAACGACCGGCCGGTGACCTTCGACGACCAGCTCTTCATCGGGTTCGGCGTCACCGACCGCCTGCGCGTGCTCCTGGTCTCGGGCGGCGATGCGGACAGCGACCGTTCGGTGGCCGCGGTCTTCTCCGGCGACAGCCTGCACCGCTTCACCCAGCAGACCGCGCAGCTGCTGGACCTCTCCGGGCTGGCCCAGCAGGACCTGGTGGTGTTAAACGCCCTGCCGGCCGTGGCCAGCGGTGTGCAGGATGCCCTGGAGTCGTTCGTGCGGGCCGGCGGCAGCGTGGTGGTCTTCCCCCCCGCGAACGCCGATGCGGCCGGCCACGCGGCACTGCTGCAGCGGCTGGGTGCCACGGCCTCCACGCAGAGCGACACCAGCCGGATGAAGGTGGACCGCATCGACCTGCAGCATCCCTTCTACCGGGACGTGTTCCAGACCATGCCCCGCAACGTGGACCTGCCCTGGAGCCGCCAGCGCTGGACCCTGCGGCCCCGACCGGGCAGCGATGTGCTGCTGCGCCTGCAGGATGGCTCGCCCTTCCTGGTGCGGACCACGGTGGACCGTGGTTCCGTTTACCTGTGCGCCGCCCCGTTGGCGGAAGGCGCGAGCAACCTCACCCAGCATGCCCTCTTCGCCACCTCGCTGCTGCGCATGGCCGAACTGAGCCGGCCGATGGGCCCGCTGTACCACGCCATCGGTGAAGGCACCGCCATCACCCTGGACGGCATCGACCCCGGCGCCGAGACACCACCCCATCTGCGGGGGCCTGACGGGATCGACCTGGTGCCCGAGCTGCGGCGCACGCCCACCGGACTGCAACTGGTGCTCCACGACCTGGACCTTCCCGCCGGCGCCTACGCGCTGACGAACGGGACAGACACGCTGGCCCTGCTGGGCCTGAACACCCCGCGCACGGAGAGCGACCTGGCCGCGTGGGACCCCGACCGCTTGGAAGAGGAGCTGGCCCAGCGCGGGCTCACCTCCTTCTCGGTGCTCAAGGAAGGCACCAGCGATCTTTCGCTACGTTTGAACGAGCTGGACCAGGGCCGCAAGCTCTGGAAGTGGTTCATCGCCCTGGCCCTGCTCTTCCTGGCCCTTGAAGTGTTCCTGATCCGCCCGCTGCGATGAACGACCTGCTCCTGCGCCATGTGAAGGTGACCGATCCCGGAGGCCCGCACCACGACGGTGTGGTGGACATCCTGATCAGCAACGGTCGCATCGTGAAGGTGGGCCAACGCGTGGCCAAGGGCGAGGCGACCGAGGTGCGCCGCGATGGCCTGCACGTGAGCCCCGGGTGGGTGGACCTCCGGGCGCATTTCCGCGAACCCGGGCAGGAATGGAAACAGGGCGTGGCCAACGGACTGGACGCCGCGGCCGCTGGTGGGTTCACCGCCGTGTGCGTACTGCCCAGCACCGATCCTCCCGTGGATGGCCGCGGTGGCGTGGAGCACCTGCTGCACCGGTCACGCGGTCATGCGGTGCGCCTGATGCCCATCGGCGCCATCACCAAAGGCCTGAAAGGCCAGCAGCTGGCCGAACTGCACGACCAGCGCCAGGCCGGGGCCGTGGCCTTCAGCGACGATCAGCACACCGTGCGCAACAGCCGCCTGATGCTGCTGGCCCTGCAGTACGTGCGTGGACTTCCCGGCAGTGGAGCACCCGTGATGGTGTTCCCCAGCGATCCCGACCTGAGCGCCAAGGGCATGATGCACGAAGGACCCATGAGCACGCGCCTGGGCATGCGCGGCATCCCCCCGATGGCCGAGACCATCCAACTGGCGCGGGACATCGCCCTGCTGGACTACACCGGCGGGCACCTGCACGCGGCCACCATTTCCACGGCCGGGAGCGTGGAGCTGATCCGCCAGGCCAAGGCCCGAAAACTCCGCGTCACGGCCAGTGTGGCGGCCCACAACCTGCTGCTGGACGATGGCTGCCTGCGCGGTTTCGAGACGTGCTACAAGGTGATGCCGCCCCTGCGCGACAGCCACCACATCGATGCCCTGCGCGAAGGCGTGAAGGACGGTACGATCGATGCGATCGTCACGGACCACCGCCCGGAGGACCGCGAGAACAAGGTGCTGGAGTTCGGTCCGGCGGCCTTCGGCATCATCGGGTTGGAGACCGCCTTCGGGGTGGCCAACACGGCACTGAAAGGCCACATGAGCCTGCGCCGCATGATCGAGCGCTTCACCCACGGTCCGCGCGCGGTGCTGGGCCTGCCCGCCGTGCATGTGCGCGAAGGGGCCGAGGCGGACCTGACGCTCTTCGATCCGGAGATGGACTGGACGTGCGAGGAGGCCGACCTCGTGAGCCGCTCGCACAACACCCCCTTCCTCGGTCAGCGGCTGGTGGGGCGTGCGCTGGGCATTGTAGCCAACGGCCAATGGGTGCCGGGGCGTCCGCTCCGCGAGGCCCTCACGGCCTGATCACTTGCCCTGTACGGATGCGCTATCGGCCATCTGCTGGAACCGCTGGATGAGCTCCTCGTCCGTGTACTGGAGGTTCTCGATCATCGCCTTGGCATCCTTCGCGAAGGGATGGTCCGGGTAGCGGTTGATCACCTCCTCGTAGGCCCGCTTCGCCTCACCCTTGCGGTCCTGTTCGCTGTCGATGGTGAAGGCCTTCAGGTAGTACACATCGGGCAGGCGGTACCAGCTCGGATAGTCGGTGATGATGCGGTCGTAGAGGAAGATGCTCTGCTCGGGGTCGCGCATGGACTTGGCCAGGCCGGCAGCGCGGAACAGGATCTCGGGGGCCATGGTGTCCAGCGGATGCGTGGTCGCAAAGGCCTTGTAGGCGTCCAGCAGGGTCTGGGCCTTCCGCTGGTCGTACGCCGTGGCGTTGAAGAGGGAATCCTCCATCGTGCGGATGCGCACCATGTCCTGCGCAGCCTGCGGGGCTTCCTTCGCAGCATCGCCTCCACCACAGGCCGCCAGCGTCACGGCAAGCACCAGCGGGGTCAGGAACAGCTTCATGGTCGTGCTCATTTCAGTACGGGGAAACGCATTTTGTAGCGGACGTCGGTCTTGCCGCGGGTGATGTCGCGGAGCTTGCCCTGGATCAGCCGCTTGCGCAGCGGGTTCAGGTGGTCGGTGAAGAGGACGCCATCCAGGTGGTCGTGCTCATGCTGGATCACGCGGGCCGCGAAACCATCGAACTCCTCCTCGTGCTCCTTGAACTGCTCGTCCTGGTATTGTAGCACGATGCGCGGCTTGCGGAACACCTCCTCGCGCAGGTTGGGGATGCTGAGGCAGCCTTCCTCGAAGCCCCACTCCTGCCCTTCCTCCTCCACGACGTAGGGGTTGATGAAGACCTTCTTGAAGCCCACCAGGTGCTTGTGCTCGGGCTCCACGTTGCCCTCCTCGTCCTCGGCAAAGGGGCTGGCGTCCACGATGAAGAGCCGGATGCTCTGCCCCACCTGCGGGGCGGCCAGACCCACGCCATTGGCGGCGTACATGGTCTCGAACATGTCGGCGATGAGCTGCTCCAGGCCGGGATGCCCGGGCTCGATGTCCTGGGCCACCTTCTTGAGCACAGGGTCGCCGTAAGCGCGGATGGGAAGGATCATGATGGGCCGCAAATGTAACGCCCGCGGGCGGCGGCTACCGGGCCCGTTCCATCCAGCCCTGCAGGATGATGGTGGCGCTGATGCGGTCCAGCTGGCCCTTCTCGCGCCGGGCCATCCGCCCCTTGCCACTGGCCAGGAGCGTCTGCTGGGCCATGCGGCTGGTGAATCGCTCATCCACCGTTTCCACCCACAGGCCCGGGAAGGCCTTCCGCAGGTGACCGATGAACTCCTGCACGTGCGGGGTGGCGTCCGTGGGCCGGCCATCGAGGTGCATGGGCAGCCCCACCACGAAGCCGTCCACCTGCTCGCGAGCCACATAGGCCTTCAGGTAGGTGAAGAGCTCGGTCGTGGGCACCGTGTCCAGCGCGGTGGCGATGATGCGCAGGGGATCGGTGACCGCCAGACCGGTCCGTTTCAACCCGTGATCGATGGCGATGACGCGCGGCATGGGTGCGAAGGTCGGGCAAGGCAGCCATCTTTGCATGCCGCCTGCGCTCAACGTTCCGGCGGACCAAGCATGCACGAACTGATCGAGAAAGCATGGGCCGACCGCTCCATGCTCCGCTACCCCGAGGTGGTCGACGCGGTGGAGAACACGGTGGCGAAACTGGACAAGGGCGAGATCCGCGTGGCCGAGCCTGATGGCGATGGGTGGCGCGTGAACGAGTGGGTGAAGAAGGCCGTGCTGATGTACTTCCCCATCAAGCAGATGCACACCTTCGAGGTGGGTCCGCTGGAGTTCCACGACAAGATCCCGCTGAAAAAGCACTACGCCAGCCTGGGCGTGCGGGTGGTGCCCCACGCCATCGCGCGTCACGGTAGCTACCTGGCGCCCGGCGTGATCCTGATGCCCAGCTACGTGAACATCGGCGCCTACGTGGACAGCGACACCATGGTGGACACCTGGGCCACGGTCGGCAGCTGCGCACAGATCGGCAAGGGCGTGCACCTGAGCGGCGGCGTGGGCATCGGCGGCGTGCTGGAACCTGTGCAGGCCGCGCCCGTGATCATCGAGGACGGCTGCTTCGTCGGTTCGCGCGCCATCGTGGTGGAGGGCGTGCGTGTGGGCAAGGAAGCCGTGCTCGGCGCCAACGTGGTGCTCACGGCCAGTACCCGCATCATCGACGTCACCGGTCCGGAACCGAAGGAGATGCGCGGCTATGTGCCTCCGCGCTCTGTAGTGATCCCCGGCACCGTGCCGAAGAAATTCCCGGCAGGCGAATTCGGCGTGCCCTGTGCGCTCATCATCGGCCAGCGCAAGGAGAGCACGGACAAGAAGACCAGCTTGAACGATGCCTTGCGCGAGCACAACGTGGCGGTTTAACTCATGCGCATCATCCGCCCCATCGCACTGCTCGTGCTGGCCCTGCTGCTTGATGGCTGCACGGTGGGGCGTTTCGTGAAGTGGAACTTCGCCGACCGGCGCGACCACAAGAAGTTCCCCACTCGGCCCCTCCCCGCCTCCCCCGAACCCTTCCATTACCCCGTGGCGGCCAAGGAGATCGCGCCACGCACGGCGAACTACAAAGGAGAACAGATCCGCTTCGATACCTGGCTGGAAAAGCACAAGACCACCGCCTTCCTGGTGATCCGCCGCGACACGATCGTGTACGAGCGCTACTTCAAGGGCTACGACGAAGCGCACGTGCACCCCTCCTTCTCCATGGCCAAGTCAGTGGTGAGCATGCTCATCGGCACCGCCATCGCCGATGGGCTGATCCGCGACGTGCAGCAACCGATCGTGGACTTCATCCCCGAGCTGAAGGCCAACGGCTTCGAGGGTGTCACCATCGAGCACGTGCTGCAGATGACCAGCGGCATCGACTTCAAGGAGAGCTACGTGAACCCCTTCGGCACCGTGGCCAAGTTCTACTACGGCCGGCAGCTGGAGAAATACACCTTGAAGCTGAAGTTGAAGCGACCGCCCGGCACCAAGTGGGAATACGTGAGCGGCGACACCCAGTTGCTAGGCCTGCTGCTGACCCGGGCCCTGCGCGCCAAGGGCGATCAGCGGACCCACACCGAATACCACAACGACCGCCTGTGGCGACCGCTCGGCATGGAGCATGCGAGCTCGTGGAGCATCGACAAGAAGAAGGACGGCATGGAGAAGGCCTTCTGCTGCATCAACGCTCCGGCCCGCGACTTCGCCAAGCTCGGCTCGCTCTACCTGCACAAGGGTGAATGGCGCGGAAAGCAGCTTGTGCCCAGTGCGTGGGTGGAGACCAGCACCAAGGCCGACACAGCCCGCGCAGGCGCCACCTTCTACCGCTACCAATGGTGGCTCCCCTTCCAGGACGGGGCCTTCAACGCCGAGGGCATCCTGGGCCAGTTCATCCACGTGGACCCCGCGAACCAGTTGGTGATCGTGCGGCTGGGTGGAGGTTACGCCGATGTGCCGTGGGAGAAAGTGTTCCGCGAGATCACGCCGGGCTATGCCCTGAAGCCCGCGCCATGAAGCAGTTCCTCGTCATCCAGACCGCCTTCCTGGGCGATGCCGTGCTGGTGACGAGCATCGTGGAGAAGTTGCACGCCTTCTTCCCCGATGCGGCCATTGACCTGGTGGTGCGCAAAGGGAACGAGGGGCTCTTTGGCTTCAGGGCAACACCTCTGGGCTCCTCCGGCACCGTCGACCCTCCGGGTCGACCATCCAATGCCGGCAAAGCTCACTTGCATCCCTTTCTGCGCCACCTCTTTGTATGGGATAAACGGAAAGGCAAGAACAAGAACCTGTTCGCCCTGATCAGCGACCTCCGGAGGACCGAGTACGACCACATCATCAACTGCCAGCGCTTCCTCAGCACCGGCCTGATGACCGTGCTGGCGCGTGGCAAAGAGAAGATCGGCTACGACAAGAACCCGCTGAGCGCCCTCTTCACCCGCACGGTGAAGCACATCATCGGGGACGGGCGACATGAGGTGGACCGCCTGAACGCGTTGATCGAACACCTGACGGACAGCACGCGCCCCCTACCCCGCCTCTACCCATCAACGGAGGACCGCGCCAAGGTCGAAGGGATCATCCGCTCACACGGGCTGACCAGCAACGCCCACCATGAGCCCATGGGCACATGGACACATGGGCACATGCCCTACGTCTGCATCGCGCCCGCCTCGGTCTGGTTCACCAAGCAATGGCCGGAGCACAAGTGGATCGAACTGGTGAGGACCCTACCGCGCGAGCAACAGGTCTTCATCATCGGCGCACCGGGTGATACCGCCTTGGCGCAGCGCATCATCGCCGCCAGCGGTCGTGGCGTGGACCTTACCAAGGACCTGCGCCTGCTGGAAAGCGCGGCCCTGATGGAGGGCGCGACCATGAACTACGTGAACGACAGCGCACCACTGCACATCGCCAGCGCCATGGACGCGCCGGTGACCGCCATTTTCTGCAGCACGGTGCCCGCCTTCGGCTTCGGGCCGCTGCGTACGAACGGACGTGCGGTGGAAACGCCGGAGAAGCTCGACTGCCGACCGTGCGGGCTCCACGGGCACAGGGCGTGTCCGAAGGGGCATTTCAAGTGTGCGGAGGGGATCGCGACCAAGCAACTGATGCGCTAAGGCGTGATAGCTTAGCTACTGACCAGTGCACATCACTTCCGATGTATCCTGACCGGAAGTGTGTAACGTACGTTGACCGGCTTGCCGCGTTGCCTTCCGGGCTCCCAAACCGGCATGCTCTTGAGCATGGAGATCAATTGCTCTCTAGCCTCTTCGCAATCAGCACCAGCTACCACCCTCGCATCGCAAACGGCCCCGTCATCTCGAACGACGAAGGTCAAGCGGATCGTGCTTGAAGGCACCTCCACTGAAGTGCATTCTGGCTTGGAGATCGACTTGTGCAGAAAACGGAACAACGCCTCATTCCCGCCAGGGAACTCTGGCATCTGTTCCACGATGGTATACACGGTATCGCTGACCGTACAGGTGTCTGCTAGGAAACCCGTGTGCTGAGATCCATGCTGTGCCCACACCCTGGTCACCAAAGCGATATGGGCAATGATGATCAAGTATCGTGCACCGGTCATGGCCCCACTAAGGTAGTCCCATAGCCGCATCCGCCATAGGGCCTACTTTTGCCGCCCTTCCCGGTCATGCACACCACCACCCGATACACCGTGGACCCTGCCCGCCTGGATGGCGTGGAGGACGAGCCGCTGTTCCAAGCGGTGGCCGCGGAGGCGGCGGACCAGGGCATTCCGGCGTTCGCCATCGGCGGCTATGTGCGCGACCGGCTGATCGGACGTCCGTGCAAGGACATCGACTTCGTGGTGGAAGGCGATGGCATGGCCTTCGCGCAGGCGGTGGCCCGGCGCCTGAAGGCCGAGCCCGTGCACGTCTTCAAGAACTTCGGCACCGCGATGTTCACCCTCCGGGACCCTCAGGGTGAAGTGCAGGTGGAGTTCGTGGGGGCGCGCAAGGAGAGCTACAGCCGCAACAGCCGCAAGCCCGAGGTGGAGCCCGGCTCCATCAAGGACGACCAGGAGCGGCGCGACTTCACCATCAATGCGCTGGCGATCTCCATGAACGTGGGCAGCCTCGGCGCGCTGGTGGACCCTTTCGGCGGCATCCTCGACCTGGACCGCGGCCTCATCCGCACCCCGCTGGACCCGGACATCACCTTCAGCGACGACCCCCTGCGGATGCTGCGCGCCGTGCGCTTCGCCAACCAGCTCGGCTTCGTCATCGATCCACCCACCTTCGAGGCCATCAAGCGGAACGCGCATCGGCTGGAGATCATCAGCGCCGAGCGCATCCACACCGAGCTGAACAAGATCATCGCCTGCGCCAAGCCCAGCATCGGCTTCAACCTGCTGCGCGACAGCGGGCTGTTGCAGGAGTTCTTCCCCGAGTTCGTGGCCCTGAGCGGCGCCGAGGAGAAGTACGGCATCGGCCACAAGGACAACTTCCACCACACGCTGCAGGTGCTGGACAATGTGTGCGAAGTGAGCGACGACCTGTGGCTGCGCTGGGGCGCAGTGCTGCATGACATCGCCAAGCCGCTCACCAAGCGCTTCCACCCCGGCCACGGCTGGACCTTCCACGGGCACGAGGACAAGGGCGCGCGCATGGTGCCGGCCCTCTTCCGCCGCATGAAGCTGCCGCTGGACGAGAAGATGAAGTTCGTGCAGAAGCTCGTGGCCCTGCACCTGCGTCCCATCGCCCTCACCAAGGACGAGGTGACCGACAGCGCCGTGCGCCGGCTACTCTTCGATGCGGGCGACGACATCGACGCGCTGATGATCCTGTGCCGCGCGGACATCACCAGCAAGAACGAGAAGAAGAAGGACCGCTACCTGCGGAACTACGAGCTGGTGATGCAAAAGCTGAAGGACGTGGAGGAGAAGGACCGCGTGCGCAACTTCCAGCCGCCCATCACCGGCCAGGACATCATGGACGCCTTCGGCATCGGTCCAAGCCGCCCGATCGGCGACATCAAGACGGTGATCAAGGACGCGATCCTGGACGGCCGCATCCAGAACGACCGGGCGCAGGCCTGGCAGCTGATGGTGGAGGAAGGCGCCCGGCTGGGACTCTCGTTGCGCGCGGGTCTGGAGCATCCGCCCACCGTGGGATGAGCGCGACTGCCTAATTTCGGGCATGGCCCTGAAACGCATCCGCACCCAAGCCGAATACGACGCCGCCTACGCCGAGAGCATCAAGGACCCCGTGGGGTTCTGGACGGCGCACGCCGACACCTTCGAGTGGCACCAGAAATGGAACACCGCGCTGGAGTGGGACTTTGAAACGCCCAACGTGAAGTGGTTCGCGGGCGGCAAGCTGAACATCACCGAGAACTGCCTGGACCGCCACCTGAAGAAGCGCGGCAACAAGCTGGCCATCATCTGGGAGCCGAACGACCCCAAGGAACGCTTCGTGCGCCTCACCTACCGTGAGCTTCATGAGCGCGTGTGCCAGTACGCCAACGTGCTGAAGCGCAACGGCGCGAAGAAGGGCGACCGCATCTGCATCTACATGCCGATGATCCCCGAGCTGGTGATCGCCACCCTGGCCTGTGCGCGCATCGGCGCCATCCACAGCGTGGTGTTCTGCGGCTTCAGCGCGCAGAGCCTCGCAGACCGCATCCAGGACGCCGAGGCCACCATGGTGCTCACCAGCGACGGCCTGAACCGCGGCCACAAGCAGATCCCCGTGAAGCGCGTGGTGGACGAGGCGCTGGAGACCTGTCCCACCGTGCAGAAGGTGATCGTGACCGAGCGCCTGGGCTGGGCCGTGAACATGCAGGAGGGCCGCGACGTGTGGCTGCACGACGAGCTACAGCACGTGGACAAGCACTGCCCCGCCGAGATCATGGACGCGGAGGACCCGCTCTTCATCCTCTACACCAGCGGCAGCACCGGCAAGCCCAAGGGCGTGGTACACACCTGCGGCGGCTACATGGTGTACACCGACTACAGCTTCCGCAACGTGTTCCAGTACGAGGAAAGCGACGTGTACTGGTGCACGGCCGACGTGGGCTGGATCACGGGCCACAGCTACATCATCTACGGTCCGCTGCTGAACGGCGCCACCACGCTGGTGTTCGAGGGCGTGCCCACCTTCCCCGATGCGGGCCGCTTCTGGCAGGTGATCGACAAGCACGGCGTCAACATCTTCTACACCGCCCCCACCGCCATCCGCAGCTTGATGGCCGCCGGACTGGACCACGTGCTGGCCTACTCGCTGGACAGCTTGAAAGTGATCGGCAGCGTGGGCGAGCCCATCAACGAGGAGGCCTGGAACTGGTACAAGCTCCACGTGGGCAAGGACCGCTGTCCCCTTGTGGACACCTGGTGGCAGACCGAGACCGGCGGCATCCTTATCAGCACCATGGCCGGCGTGAACGACGAGAAGCCCGCGCACGCCGCGTGGCCCCTGCCCGGCGTGCAACCCGTGCTGCTCACGCCCGAGGGCAAGGAGATCACCGAGAACGAGGTGGAAGGCCTGCTCTGCATGAAGTTCCCGTGGCCCAGCATCCTGCGCACCACCTGGGGCGATCACGAGCGCTGCCGCCAGACCTACTTCAGCAGCTACAAGGGCTACTACTTCACCGGCGATGGCGCCAAGCGCGATGCCGAAGGCCGCTACCGCATCATCGGTCGCGTGGATGATGTGATCAACGTGAGCGGCCATCGCTTCGGCACGGCCGAGATCGAGAACGCCATCAACCAGGCCAAGGGTGTGGTGGAGAGCGCCGTGGTGGGTTACCCGCACGACATCAAGGGCCAGGGAATCTACGCCTACGTGGTCTGCGAAAAGCCCATCCCCGCCGACGATGCCATCGCCGTGGAGAACATGCGCGGCGAGGTGATCGAGGCCGTGGTGGCCAGCATCGGCCGCATCGCCAAGCCGGACAAGATCCAGTTCGTAAGCGGCCTGCCCAAGACGCGCAGCGGCAAGATCATGCGGCGCATCCTGCGGAAAGTGGCGGAGAACGAGCTGGGGAGTTTGGGGGATACCTCTACTCTCTTAGATCCCGCGGTGGTGGAGGAGATCAAGGAGGGAAGGGTGTAGACCTGACACTGGATGTCACCTACGCCGTTCCGGTTCTTCAGTCCATTACACAACGCACTGATGCCCCGATAAGTCGATTCGTTTTTACACGATATATCCCTCTTGACGAAGTGTTTAACTCCCTACACCAAGAATAGACCGTGTCGAAGGGTGTTGCACTCCACCAATGCCCTCTTGAACCGACGTTGGTGAATCCACCATACATGGTTCGTATACCTCCGGGATAGGCCGTGAACCCCGTACTGTCCGTCGCCCCTGTGTTCGGGGCGTTCCAAAGAGCAAGTGCCTTCAGGTTGCCTCCGGCATTCACGGTGGTTCCCCTTGCTCCGTTCGCTTCCAACTCGACATTGCTCAATCCCAAAGATTCTTCAAGTGCCATCCAATCTCCATCCGTAGGTACATGCCAGCCACTTGGACATACGTTTCGGGAATCCTGCACTGCATACCAATTGTACAATTTACCAAGAACTGCATCATAGGAAGCATCAACGTTATAGTTCGACCACGATCCGACCGTAAGCTGCGACCATTCGGTCGTACCCGGTGTATACGGAATGGGGTCCCCGTTGGCATAGTGCACTGAACGAAGATTCTCAGCCATCCAGCGACGACCACCGATAACCGTGGTCTCATAAATATTACCATCAACATCAGCTACCGCATTGGCAGGGACCGCCACCGAGTCCACGAACACATAAATGGTCCGAGGTTCGGCATCATCTTTTGCACAGCCTACAACCGCAAGATTGACCAGTATCATCATGACCCCATTGAGAAGCCATTGGCGACCAGAGCAAGTGATGTACATGAAATAAAGTTAAAAAGGAAGCTGACAACAGGCCCCGACATCTGAGTGCTTGACTAAAAGGCCGGTCAGGTCCAACCTCGCTCACCGCTTCCACCGGATGCTCCACAGCCCGCGGAAGTCGCCCACCCGATACCCCATCGCCGCATCCTGCGGGTACCCCTTGCGGATCGCGGCCATCGTCAGGCTGTCCACATCGCTGCCAGCCGCGCCGTGGCACTTCAGACAGGTGGGCATGGCGATGAGGATAGGCTGGTAATAAGCCACGCTGTCGACCAGCACCACGGCCTGCGGCGGGATGTCCTGAGGGGCGGTGCCCTTGGCCAGCAAGGTGAGCACTTCGTTCAGGCGGCGCTGCTCATCGGCATCAGGGGCATCATGCGGCGCGCGGATACGGTCGCTGGTGCGCTTGATGCGGACGCCCTGTGCAGCGGAAAGGGAGTCGACCAAGGGCAATGCGGCCACCGAACAGTACTGCAGCGCACCCGAAGGCCCCTCGCTGGCCATGGCCGCTTGAAGACGAGCGGAAAGCTGCTGGAAGGTGGCCCCAGCGATGCCGCGCCCGCGCTCGATCGCTGCGGCCTCATCGAACGGGGTGGGCGCCGGTGTGCAGGACCAGACCAGCACCACCATCGCCCCGCAGATCACCTTGACGCTCATGAAGTGAAGGTAACAAGCACCGGACGGCCTTGAACAGCCACAGGCCTATCGTGCATGAAGGAACATGCAAAAGAACCGCCTAGAATGGGCGGACACCGTGCCAGAACACCACCGTCAGCGATGGCTCACTCCCCGATCACCAAGGCCTGCCTCACGGTGGTCCCGGAAGCGCCCTGCAGGCGCAGCCAGACCATGCGGGCTCCCTCGGGCAGTTCATCCGAAGCCAGGTAGATGGCACGCTCCTCGCCGGCGTCAAGCTGTCCCTCGTACAGGACATGCACCACCCGGCCGGCCGCATCCACCCCGCTGAGGGTGACGCGCTGTGACACGGTGCTGCGCACCACGGCAGTGGCCCGCTCGCTCATGGGGTTCGGAGAAACACGGATCTGCAGTTCGCCCTCCGTGCCCAGGCTGTCCGGACCCGCAGGAGGTGCGCATGCCCCGAGCACGCAGCCATGGGCCAAGTGCGCAGGCACCCCGTTCTCACTGATGCAAATGGTATGCGCGTTCGCCGGGTTGCCCGGTGGGATGTGGCACACCAGCACCTTGTTGTTGTTATTGCCGCAGCGGACATCCACCACGTTCACGAACACCGAGTCCATGGCCATGCAGCCCGTAGTGTCGGTCACGGTCACCTGGTACCAGGTCGAGGCCGTATCACAGGCCGTGATGGTCGCCACGGTGGCTCCGTTGCTCCAGGCATAGGCCAGATCGCCCTCGCCCGCTCCCACCGCTGCCAGGTCCGTGCAGGCCATGGGGTCATAGCCGAAGTAGACGGTCACGGTATCCGCCGCGATGTCCACCGAGCACTGGGCAAGGCCATTGGAAGCCAGGAGCATGGCGCCTGCGAACGGGAGATACAGGAACTTCTTCATGCCACAAAGTTACCCCGTCCTCAGGGGCAGGTCAAGCGGAACATGAAGGCACTTTTCAACGCTGCGCTGCCTTCAGCGTGTTCAGCAGCAGGCTGGTGATGGTCATGGGCCCCACGCCACCCGGCACGGGGCTGAACCAGCTGCTCTTCGGGGCGACCTCCTGGGCTTTTACATCACCGACGAGCCTGAAACCCCTCTTCTTCGTGGGGTCCGTGATGCGGTGGATGCCCACGTCCACCACGACGGCACCCTCCTTCACCATGTCGGCCGTGATGAACTCGGGCTTGCCGATGGCCACGATGAGGATGTCTGCCTGACGGGTGATGGAGGTCAGGTCCTTGGTGCGGCTGTGGGTGAGCGTAACGGTGCAATTACCGGGCTCCGTGTTGCGGCTCATGAGGATGCTCATGGGCGTGCCCACGATGTTGCTCCGCCCCACCACCACGCAATGCTTGCCAGCGGTGGGCACGCCGTAGTGGCGCAGGAGCTCCACGATACCGGCCGGTGTGGCGGGCAGGAACCCCGGCAACCCCAGGACCATCCGGCCCAGGCTCTCGGGATGGAAACCGTCCACGTCCTGGCTTGGATCGATGGCCAGGGTCACCTTCTCCTCGTTGATGTGCTTGGGCAACGGCAGCTGCACAATGAAGCCATCAAGGTCACGATCACCGTTCAGCTTCGCGATCAGGTCCAGAAGCTCCGCCTCGGTGGTGCTCGCTGGCAGTTCGATCAGGCTGCTGCGGAAACCGACGCTTGCGCAGGCCTTCACCTTGCTCTCCACATAGGTGCGGCTGGCGCCATCGTTACCCACAAGCACAGCGGCCAAGTGCGGAGCCCGGCCACGCTGGGCGGTCACCGCGGCCGCTTTCGAGGCGATCTCAGCACGCACGGCCTCGCTGCACTGCTTGCCGTCCAACAGTCTGTAGGTGGCCACGTCCGACATGCCACAAGGCTACGAAATGCCCGGGAACAAACGAACGCCCCGGTCAACGCCCCGCCGACCGCCGCAGGCTTGCCACCTGCTGCACCAGGAAGTTCTCCGGCTCCAGCACCGGCAATTCCGCAAAGTGGAAGTCCCTGCGGTCGTAGGTGATGATGTGGACGCACTTCGCCGCCACGGCGGAATAGTACTGCATGCCATCCTCCAGGTCGCCCACCTTGGGGTTGGCCACAGCCTGCTGCACGGCTTTCGCATCCATGGAGGTGATGCGGAGCTTGGTGGCCAGCAGGGCGACCTTCTCGCGGGCCTTCTTACGCCCACTTTTCTTCTCAGCGAAATAGGCCCCGATGGCCAGGCACAGCGGCGACGTGTACACCTCAAAGCGTGGGTCATCCGCCAGGCTCAGCACCCGGGCACAGGCCGTGAACCGGGGGTACTCGTTGCAGAGCACGGTCACCAGCACGTTGGCGTCGAGGAAGATGCGGGTGGGGGGCATGAGGAGGGCTGGAGGAATGTGGTCTCACGCGGAGGCGCGGAGAACGCTGGGCTCGAAAGACCAAGGATAAGCTCGGTCATTCGATCGGATCATGGACCTCATACGTTTCAGAAATAATGGAACTCCTCCGTGCCTCCGCGTGAGCCTCTTCTCATTTGCTCTTTCTCCGGCTCGCCAGGTAATCCTTCTTCACGTTCCGCTCGGCGGCGTTCTTGCGCACGTAGGTCACCTCCCCTTCGGCCACTTGGTTGATCCAGTCGCTGACGGGAAGCTCGTCGATGCTGCGGTAGCGGCTGTCGGTCACCTTGCTGAGCATGAACTCCACCAAGCGCGACAGGCTGATGTTGTTCGCCTCGGCGAAGGCCTTGGCCTTTTCGGCCACAGCGGCATCGAAGCTGAGGGTGAGCTTGGCGTCCATGGGGAAGGATATTTGTACGACAAAGATAGATCATCAATACGTATAAGAACACCCGGATCACTCCTCCGGGATCAGATCACCACCGGTTATCCGTCCATCGAGCCCAACTCTCCAGAAACGCCGGCCAGTTGCCTGCATGGTGGTTCGCTCATGAAGTGTTCCAGGCCGCGAAACACGGAAGTCGTACTCAATTGTCCCTATCTCCCCGGTCCCCCAAATGACATGCTCGACCCAGGCGTAACGCTTCGTCGACTGCTCGATATCCGGTGAGTCGTGTAAGTAAACAAGGTCAATAGGGGTATCCCGGACACTATCATAGCTCATGAGGAAAAAGAACGCGTTCACACCAATTGTATCACCGAAACGAAGAATGCAATAGAGAACTGAGTCAGATACGGCAACTGTGGTGTCCGCAATGGCCCAACTCTGATCGAGGCCAATATTGATCGCATCAAAGACCGCCAATTCGACCACATCCGCACTATCCAACTCAGATCGAGACAGAAGCTTTGCCTCAATGGACTGGCTGTTCGCAGTTAGGCCGCCGAGCAACATCCATAGGAATACTACCAGATATCTCATCAGCGTTTCCTTTACCTGCTTTCGACGCTTCGTCACCACAGGCGGGGCGCCTGCGGGACTATCTCCTCATCCCCTGCATCGCCTGCATCTGGCGCATCATGTTCTGCATCTTGGTCTTGTCCCCCATCATCTTCATCATCTTGCGGGTGTCCTCGAACTGCTTCAGCAGCTTGTTCACCTCGGGCACGTTGGTGCCGCTGCCGTTGGCGATGCGCTGCCGGCGGCTGCCGTTGATCAGGGCGGGGTTCTGCCGCTCCTCGGGGGTCATGCTGCGGATGATGGCCTCGATGTGCTTGAAGGCATCGTCCGGGATGTCCAGGTTCTTCAGGGCCTTGCCCACGCCGGGGATCATGCTCATGAGGTCCTTCATGTTCCCCATCTTCTTGATCTGCTGGATCTGCTCCAGGAAATCATCGAAGCCGAACTGGTCCTTGGCGATCTTCTTCTGGAGCTCGCGCGCCTGCTTCTCGTCGAACTGCTCCTGCGCACGCTCCACCAGGCTCACCACGTCGCCCATGCCCAGGATGCGGCCGGCCATCCGTTCGGGGTGGAACTCGTCGATGGCCTCCATCTTCTCGCCCGTACCGATGAACTTGATGGGCTTGTCCACCACGCTGCGGATGGAGAGGGCCGCACCGCCGCGGGTGTCGCCATCCAGCTTGGTCAGCACCACGCCGTCGATGTCCAGGCGGTCGTTGAAGGCCTTGGCCGTGTTCACCGCGTCCTGGCCGGTCATGCTGTCCACCACGAAGAGGGTCTCGTGGGGGGCGATGGCCTTCTTCACGCGGGTGATCTCGTCCATCATCGCCTCGTCCACAGCCAGGCGGCCGGCGGTATCCACGATCACCACGGTGAAGCCGTGGGTCTTGGCGTACTCGACACCCTTCTGGGCGATGGACACGGGATCCTTGCTGTCGCGGTCGCTGAACACCACCACGTCGAGCTGCTTGCCCAGGGTCTCCAGCTGGTCGATGGCCGCGGGGCGGTACACGTCGCAGGCCACCAGCAGGGGCTTCCGGCCCTTTTTGCGGAGGTAGCTGGCCAGCTTACCACTGAAGGTGGTCTTACCCGAACCCTGCAGACCGCTCATCAGGATCACGGTGGGGTTGCCACTGAGGTTGATGGCCGCACTGCGCCCGCCCATCAGCTCGGCCAGCTCGTCCTGGGCCAGCTTGGTGAGCAGTTGGCCGGGACTCACGGCCGTCAACACGTTCTGGCCCAGGGCCTTGGCCTTCAGCTTGTCGGTGAAGTCCTTGGCGGTCTTGAAGTTCACGTCGGCGTCCAGCAGGGCGCGGCGGATCTCCTTCATGGTCTCCGCCACGTTGATCTCCGTGATCTGGCCCTGACCCTTGAGGACCTTGAACGCGCGTTCTAACTTGTCACTGAGGTTCTCGAACATAGCTTATCTGCGAAAGGACCGCGAAGGTAGGCAGGCTGCCCGGCGGATGCATCCGGTCTTCCCAAGTGACACCTGGAGCGTGACCGGGCGTCTACCGCGACGTCCGCTCCGAAGCCTACCGGGAACAGCCTGCATTCGAGCTATTGCACCGCCGCATATTCATCGGACCCCGTCCGGGACAGGTCTTTCTTTAGTGTTGGTCGGTCGAAGGGATCAACGGGTGATGTACCCCCTACTGTCACCTTCTGCCGGCAACACCGTATACAGGCACGAAGCATGACCGTGCCCATCAATCTACGTTCCATATCCCGGACCTTGGCCGCGCTGGTCTGCATGAGCTGGGGCACGATGAGCTTGGCCCAATGCGACCCCTCAGTGCCCAGCTTCACCGTGGACCTGAGCAGCTCGCCTACGGCCACGTGGATGAGCCCTAGCATCCAGCGCAATGGTCAGTGCTGCTCGGCATCCGCCCCGGAACAATGCCTGCAGCTTACGCTGACGTTGCACCCGGACGCCCAGGGCATCAACTTCCAGATCTGCGAGGGGGCCGTGCCCCCGGGTGCGCTCTTCTACCAGATCGATTGCGGTCCGCCGATACAAGTGGGGCAACCCATCTGTCTGAACGGGCCAGGGCCCTTTGTGCTCACCTTCTGCAAGCCCGGCAACAACACCAACCGGTACTGCATCACCTCCATTCCCGCACCCACTGCAGGACCTGACATCGCGTTGAACGATGGCTGTTCGGGCACCCTCACCACGAGCGGGTTCGCCCCCGGCACCGTGCAGTGGACCTCCATCGGACCCGGCCCTACGGGAACTTACAACGGATACCTGGCCTGTCCCACCTGCCCGAACACGACCGTGACGGCCCAACCTGGCTTCCCGGCCTTTGTGGACTATCAAGTGTGCGGTCTAGCCATCAGTCCCTGCAGCCAGAACTCCTATTGCGACACGGTGCGGGTACACTTCAACCCCACGCTGGGCGCACAGATCCTGCCGCAACAGCCGACCGTTTGCTTCGGTGCCGCCGGCACGACCATCACCGTGAACGGCTCCGGCGGAACACCACCATACTCGTACCAATGGAGCACCGGGGCCACCTCGGCTTCGATCTTCGTAGGCCCGGGCACCTACACGGTGCTGGTGAGCGATACCTCGCAATGCCCGCCCACGAGCACCACGGTGGTGGTGACCTCGTTCTCCCAGCCCATCCAGGCCTTGGCGGGAACGGACATCGTGGTCTGCACGGATGCCGCAACTGTGAACCTGAACGGAGCGGTCCAAGGGGCTACGGGTGGCCAATGGCTCACCGGGGCCGGCGCCTTCCAACCATCCAACCAGGCCCTGAACGCGACCTACACGGCCACGGCAGCAGACGTGGCCAACGGCTTCGTGGACCTGGTACTGGCCACCACCGGCAACGGGACCTGTCCCGGGGACCTGGACACCGTGCGCATCCATTTCGACCCAGGCGTGGTCAATGCTTCTGTCAGTGCCACGGACGTCACCTGCTTCGGAGGATCGAACGGCATAGCGACCGCCACGCCTGACAACCCCGGGCTGAGCTACCTATGGAACGACCCCGCCGCACAGACCACTGCCACGGCGACCGGTCTGGCAGCTGGGAACTACACGGTGACCATCACCACCGCATTGGGCTGTAGCGTGACGCTTCCCGTGCAGGTGGCCGCCCCCGCAGCGCTGAGCCTCGTCAACGTGACGACCGCACCGGAAAGTTGTGCGGGCCTGGGCAATGGATCGGCGACGGTGACGGCAACAGGGGGCACACCACCCTACTCCTATGCCTGGAGCACCGGGGCCACCTCTCCCACGATCACCGCCGGAGCCGGCACCTACACGGTACAGATCACCGATGCCAATGGATGTGCGCCGCTGCAAGCCACGGCCATCATCACCGCGGCTGCTCAGCCGAACAGTGCGAACGCCGGTCCGGACCAGATCGGATGCCTGGACGAACTGCCGCTGACCCTGCAAGGTTCGGTGACGAACGCCACGGGTGGCCAATGGTCCGGAGGAACAGGCACCTGGCTCGGCACCGGACTATCGGTGCAGTACATGCCATCGGCAGCGGAGATCACCGCCGGTAGCGTGACGCTTCAGCTCACCAGCACGGGCAACACGGCCTGTGCCGCAGCCACGGACCAGGTCACCATTCAACTGTCCAATGCCTTCGTGAACGCCACGTTGAGCCCAACGCCCGTGTCGTGTGCCGGAGAAAGCAATGGCACCGCCACCTTCAGCCCGGTGATGCCAGGGGTCTCCTACAGTTGGAACGCGCCGCTGTCCGCGAACGGGCCCGTGGTCACCGGACTGGCAGCAGGTTCCTATGGCCTCACGGTCACCGATCAACTGGGGTGCTCCGTTCAGCTTGCCGCAGTCGTTACGGAACCACAGCCCTTGACCGCCACCGTGGGGAGCACCACACCGGTGACCTGCGCAGGCGGGAACAATGGCACCGCCAATGTGACCGTGAGCGGAGGGACCTTCCCCTACCTCATCACGTGGAGCCCCACCGGCCAAGTGGGCCCCGTGGCGACACAGCTTCCCGCAGGCACGCACACAGCCTCGATCACCGATGCACAGGGGTGCACCACCCAGGTGCAGGCCCTCATCACCTCGCCGGCCGCCTTGTCCCTGCAAGCCTGGGTGCCCGATACCGTGTGCGTGAACGCACCGCAAGTATTGAGCGCTTCACCCAATGGCGGCCAAGCGCCCTACACCATCTCATGGGGCGCCCTTGGCAGCGGAAGTCCGTTGACCGCAAGCTTCAGCGATGACCAGGTGGTGACCGTCACGGTGACCGATGCTTATGGCTGCCAGGGCCCGGTGCTGAACTTCCCGGTCACCGTGCTCGATCTGGACCAAGCCCAGTTCACCCTTTCGCCCGATGCGATCGTGTGCCCTGGTGGTTCCGTGAACGTGAGCGCCAGCGTGAGCGGATATCCCGGCGCGTTCACCCTGTTCTGGCCAACGCTGGCCCTGACCGGCAACGGTCCCTTCACCGTACCCGTGACCCAGACGATGGCTGTTCCGGTGATCCTGCAGGATGCCTGTGGGGCGATGCGATCGGACACGATCGACCTTGTGCTGGACACGCCTCCGAACATCGCGCTTCCGGATGTCCTGGCCGAGGGCTGTGCTCCGCTGACGGTGCAGTTCCCTCAAGGCCTCACCACACAGAACGTCACGTACCTCTGGTCCCTGGGCAATGGCCTTTACTCCACGCAGGCAGCGCCCTTGTTGACCTACCCGACCGGGATCTACAACGTTGGCCTGACGGTGACCACGGCAGCCGGCTGTAGTGCCACGGCCAGTGGAGCGGGCGCGGTGATCGCCCATGGCGGACCACAGGCGGCCTTCCAGGCTTCACCTTGGCAGACGGACATCAACAACCCCAGCATTGCGTTCACCGACCAGAGCGCAGGCTCACCGGTCTGGTGGGATTGGACCTTTGGTGATGGCGGCGGCGACACCATTGCCGACCCTGTCCATGTGTTCACCCAGATCGGCACGTTCCCGGTGGAACTGGTGGTGACCGATGTACACGGTTGCAGCAGCAGCGTGGTGAACCTGGTGACGATCACACCGGACCACAGCATCACCATCCCCAACGTCTTCACGCCCGACCCCAATGGCGGCTCCGGCGGCAGCTACCTCCCGGGTGACCTCAGCAACGACATCTTCTATCCGTTCGTCCGGTTCGTGGACACTTTCCGCATGCGGATCTTCAATCGGTGGGGCGAACTGGTCTTCGAGAGTGATTCGCTCGACCGCGGATGGGACGGATACTATCGGGGCCAGTTGAGCCCACAGGATGTCTACGTCTACCAGGTGAACGTGCGGTTCGTGGATGGCAAGGAAGTGATGCGCATGGGCGACCTCACGCTGCTCCGCTGATCCATCGACCTTCCTCTGTGATCCATCCTGTTTAGTCCCGGCGCGATATGTGCGGCCCACCGGACCGATCGCTGAAACCCTGACCACCACCTGCCCGTAGGAGCGCATAAGCGATAGTGAGATCGCTCGCGCATGTCCCTACGATCCCTTCTTCTTCCTCTCGCACTCCTCTGGAGCCTGGTGACCTCGGCCACCCACATGAGCGGTGGGGAGATCTACTGGGATTGCCTGGGTAACAACCAGTACCGCATCACCATGGTGATCTACCGCGACTGTGCGGGGATCAACGTGGACCCCTCGTACACGCTGCAGGTGAACAGCCCCTGCGGGAACACCACGCTGGTGGTGACCACCCCGGGCGGCACCGAGGTCTCGCAGTTGTGCGACATCGAACTACCCAACAGCACGTGCAACGGGGGATCGCTACCCGGGATCCAGCAGTACATCTACACGGGCACCATCACCCTGCAACCCTGCAACTCCTGGACGATCTCGTACACGAACATCTACCGCAACAACGCGATCGTCAACCTGCAGAACCCCGGGGCCCAGCGCACTTATATCCGCGCCACGATCAACAACGCGGCCGTACCCTGCAACGATTCACCGCAGTTCACCAACACGGCCATCCCCTTCGTGTGCCTGGGCTATCCGATCTCCTACAGCTTCGGTGCCTTTGACCCCGAGGCCGACTCGCTCAGCTACCAGCTGATCAGTGCCATGGGCCTGAACGGGAACCCGCTGGCCTACGTGGCGCCCAATACGGGTGCACTGCCCATTCCCGGCCTTACGCTGAACCCGGCCACGGGTCAGGTGAACTTCAC
>CAUJFM010000303.1 GCA_963169595.1 Bacteroidota bacterium
ATCGTGTACGGCAGCAGCACCATGCTCGTGTACAGCACCGGCCACGGCGTCAACGGCTTCACGCTCGACCCCAGCATCGGCACCTTCTGCCTCAGCTATCCGGACATGAAGACGCCCGCCGATGGGAAGATCTACTCCATCAACGAGGGCAACTGGTACGAGTTCAGCGATGGCGTGCGCAACTACATCGATGCCTGCAAGCAGAAGAAGATGAGCGCCCGCTACATCGGCAGCCTGGTGGCCGACTTCCACCGCAACCTGCTGAAGGGCGGAATCTACCTCTACCCCGGCACGCAGAAGGCCCCGAAAGGCAAGCTGCGCCTGCTGTATGAGGCCAATCCCCTGGCTTTCCTGGTGGAACAGGCCGGCGGCATGGCCACCGATGGCACCACCCGCATCCTGGACCTGAAGCCGTCCGAGCTGCACCAGCGCTGCCCGTTGTACATCGGCAGCCGGAACATGGTGGAGAAGGCCATGGGCAAAGCCTGAGCCAATTTCCGTGTCCTGATCTGAACACCGGCGCGCTTGACGTGTACCGGCCTGAACCTAACATGCACCACATGCGACGTATCCTCCTCCTTGCCGCACTGCTCCTCGCCACCGGCACCCACGCCCAATGGGAACTGGTGACGCCGATCAAGACCCGGAGTGAGTTCACCGCACTGCACATGGTGAGCGATGCTGTCGGCTTCGCTGTGGACAACCCGATGGGCGCGATCCTGCGCACCAACGATGGCGGCTACCACTGGGAGCGCCTGGTGAACAACCTGACCAACAACCCCATCGCCATGCACGTATGGGATGACGAGCGGGCCATCGTGTTGGGCGAGAACGGCAGCGTGTACCGCACCACCGATGCGTTCACCACCATCACAGGAAGCAGCAACGTGCTCTACGGGCACTTCAACTGCGTGTTCTTCGTCAACGATACACTTGGCTGGGCAGGCACTGGAGCGGGACGGGTATACCGCAGCACGGATGCCGGAGCCAACTGGACGCTGATGAACAGCGGCCTCGGCAGCAGCAACGACATCCACGGCATCCAGTTCCTGGACACGCAGACCGGCTACCTGGTCTGCGCAGGTGGCGGCACGGTGCGCAAGAGCACCGATGGCGGCCTCACCTGGCAGGAAAGCTGGGGTGGTGCGAACACCACCTTCCTCGACCTGCACTTCTTCGATGACCTCACGGGCGTGTGCGTGGGCCTTTCCAATATCGTGGTGCGCACTACGGACGGCGGTGCGAGTTGGGATAGTATTCCCAGCAACAGCACCTACATCATGAACAGCCTCGACGCGCAGGGCGATGTGCTGGTGGCGTGCGGCTGGTGGGGACGCACCATCCGCAGCACCGATGCCGGGCTCTCGTGGACGGAGATCCAGGTGGGCAACACCGAGCACCGCAGCATCTCGCTGCTCCCCAGCGGACAGGCCGTGATGGGCACCGATGGCCGCATCCATGGCAGCGGCGACTTGGGCCTCACGTGGTCCATCCGCCACCTGGGCACCTACCACACCCGCCTGAACAAGGTGAGCTTCATGGATGCGGACACCGGCGTGGCCGTGGGTTGGCAGACCACCGGCGGGCTGGAGAGCGGGCTGCTGCGCACCATCGACGGCGGCCGGAGCTGGACGAACGCCGGCACGGGTGGCCTGGGTGTACACATGAACCCTGCGGGCCAAGGCTGCCTGGGTGGCGGTAGCGGGGCCTTCGCGCGCACCACGAACGGCTTTGCCACGCGCACGCCGGGAAGCGGCCCGAACGTGGCCATCCGTTGCACATGGACCATTGACGCGAACACCCACTTCGTGGCCGGTGGCGCGATCTTCGGCGGCATCTACCGCACCACCAACGCAGGTGCCAGCTGGACCCAGGTCCTCAACGTGGGCAACATCACCATCAGCGACCTCTGGTTCACCAGCGCACAGAACGGTTACGCGGTGGGTGAGTACGGCGACAACTACCGCACCACCGATGGCGGCGCCACGTGGGTACCGATGACCGGCACACCCGGCGGACACACCGTGTTCTTCCTGGACGAGGACCATGGCTGGATGAAGTACCGGCGAACGGTGGATGGCGGCGCGACCTGGACGGACATCAATGGCGCACAGACCACCATGAGCATGTTCTTCACAAGCGTGGATACCGGCTACACGGTCATGTACAGCGGTCAGGCCCTGAAGACCATGGATGGCGGACTGACGTGGGAGACCATTCTACCGGAGATCCTCAACGCTACCGTGGGCGATGCGACCTACGTCGATGGCGCGATCGTCATCGTGTGCAACAACGGCGACATCTTCCGGGCGCAGATCGGCTGCCCCGCGATCGCGGACGTGCCGGTGATCACCGAAAGCGGCAACACGCTGTGCACCACCACCAGCGGCACGGCGCAGTGGCTCCTCAATGGCGAAGCGCTCGTCGGGGACGGCTCAAATTGCATCGAGGCGGTGGAAACCGGTGCCTACACGGTGGTCGTCACGGATGCACTGGGTTGTGTCTCGGCACCTTCCGCACCCGTGCAGGTGATCAGCACCGGGCTCAGTGCCGCAGCCGATGACGCGGTGATCAGGCTGCATCCCAACCCGGCCCGGCACCAGGTGTGCCTGGAGCGCGCGAGCAGTGCAAGCGCCCTGGTGACCTTCGTTGATCCGCGCGGGCGCAGGGTCCACGAGCAGCGGATCACCGGAATGACCGCCACGCTGGAGGTATCCACCTTGGCTACGGGCGTGTATCTGCTGCGCGTGTCGGATGGAAGTGGGTCTCACGTGGTGCGCTTGGTGAAAGAGTGAGTCCGATGGGGCGTGGAGAACACTGCCCGCAATTGGAGTACCCTGGTGAAGCTGCGCGAGCTGGCGCTTGCGATGGATGCGAAGTAGTTCCGATCTTGTACGGCACCCAGGCCAGGGAACAGGAGCATGACCGACCCACGATCCAAGATGTCCCTGGTGGGTGATTGGTTCTGTCAGCAGGGCTTCACGCCTGTGCATTTTGCGGGACCCATCGAACGCATCACCACGTTCAACATGGGGCACCTGCTGGTCTACAAGCTCCGTCAACGACCAGAACATGTCACCTTCTACAAGGAAGCTGCCGGCGGCTCGCTCATCGTCTTCGAGGTCGCTGAAGTGAATGGCCAGGTGCGTTTCACTGGCTATTGCCCGCTCCTGCTCTTCGGCATCTGGCCACGGAAGCTGAGCTTCAAAGCGGATGCTGGTGTACTTGCGCCTTATCGAAGGGAAGGGTTCGAAGTGGCGCAGCGTTTCAAGCGGATGTTGGAGGAGCAAGGGCTGTAATGGGCTGGCCGCGCTCGTGAGGAGTACAGATGGACCTCCCGTACCTTTGACCCGTTCCCGGACCCGATGCCCGCGAAGTGCGGCATTGGGTTTCGGGCGTTTGTGTGGGCATGAGCAGCAAGCAGTTTCCTCTCACCTCTGAGTTCGTTGAGAAATGGGTTTGCCCATTCTATATGAACGTGTACCATCCATCTAGTCATGAAACCGAACTCATTCACTCCACCAGTTTGATCTGGCCTGAGTTGGGGGACAACATCATTAGTGATCTTCTGAGCACTACAGAGTGGAGATCGAGATCGTGTGGCGCCTATTTCGCAACGCTTACCAGCTCAACATCCAACCAGAACCGAATAGCCGAATTGCTCCTGCTGAGCGACAGGGTCTACGCGGATCGCTCCTACTGCCTTGCTCTGGCAGCCATGAACACTCCTCTTTCCGTCACGACTCTGGCCAAGTACATTGGAAAAATGCTGGTGAGCCCAAGCGCCTATGCTCATACTGAAGATGCGCTCGGTGCTCTGCAGCTACTCGATGATATGAACGGAACCGATCACGCATCCGCATGGTCGTCCTTATTCAACAGGCCAGAAGGTTTTCGTCGGGACTATGCAGCATTGATGCGAATTCGTAGTGCAGTTGTAGCATGACCTCCCTCTCCGACCTCCTCTCCCTCTACCGCTCCGATGCCCGCGTGGCCCGCGTGGCCGATGGCCTGCGCGAAAAGGCCGCCCGCGTGCAGATCGCCGGCACCGTCGGTTCGTCGCAGGCCTTCATCGCCAACGCCGTGATCGAGCAGCGCGGCGGCGTGCACGTGTTCGTACTCACCGACCGCGAAGAGGCCGCGTACTTCCTCAACGACCTCGAAGCGTTGCGTGGCAAGGACAAGGACGGGCGCCATGCGAAGAAGCAGGAGGACCTGTTCTTCTACCCCGCGCCCTCGCGTTCAGCCTACGACCCCGAGGGGCACCATGACGGCGAGCGGGTGACCCGCACGGAGGTGCTCGAGGCGCTGATGTCCTCGCCTGAACGCACAGCGCCGCTGGTCATCGTCACCTACCCCGATGCCCTCATCCCCCTCGTGATCGGCAAGGAGGAGATGGCGAAGAACACCCTCACCGTCAAGCGCAACGAGGAGCTGCCGATCGACACGCTTCAGGAATGGCTGGAGGAGACCGGTTTCAGTCGTGTGGAGTTCGTGTACGAGCCGGGGCAGTACAGCATCCGCGGTGGCATCGTGGACGTGTTCAGCTACGGCAGCGACAAGCCCTACCGCATCGAGCTCTACGGCGACACCGTGGAGAGCGTGCGCCGCTTCGACCCGCAGGACCAGCTTACCGTGGAGCGCCTGGCCGAGGCCGTGATCGTACCCGACCTGCAGGACGAGGATGCCGCGCGCCAGCAGACCTTCTTCGCCCAATTGCCCGAGGACACCGTGCTCTGGCTACGCGACCTCCAGGCCATCGGCGATGCGGCCAAGAAGCAGCTGAAGCTTCTCTCCGAGAGCTACGAGCGACTTCCCGAGAAGGACAAGCACCCCACTCCCGACGAACTGC
>CAUJFM010000304.1 GCA_963169595.1 Bacteroidota bacterium
GATGGACGTGTGTATGAGCGTGGCCCCGGTGTGCGCGGAAGGAGAGCCCAGTTGCGCGAGCTGGGCCTCTTGGGCATGCAGCGGAAAGAGATCGCAGCAGGTGATCAGCAAGGTGGAGAGCATGAAGGTCGTTCCTCGGATCGTCCGCATGTGGTTCATTGGGTTGGTTGTGGCCGCAAAGCGACACCATCCACATGCCGGCAGGATGAAGGGAAGGTCATCAATGCCGCTCCGCGGAAAACATGATGTGGAGCTTACATGATGGTAAGTTGCGGCAAGCCCAGCGCGCGGGAACTTCCACGGGCAGGAAGAGGCCGTGATGGCAAAACCGCTCAACTACACGACCGGGCAACGGCAAAGCGCTGAAGGGACCGACCACCTAGCGAACGTGTGGACCCGCCTGGGACGTCGATGCCGGGCGCCCTACTTCTTCATCACCGGCATCACACTACGTCCGTTCGGCCCCTCGACCACCACGAGGTAGGTGGCCTCGGCGAGGTAGCTGAGGTCCGCGAAGAGCCGTTGGTCGGCGGGGAGCACACCGCGGTGCAGGGTCATCACCGTGCGACCCAGGGCATCGCGCAGCGTGACGTTCACCGGAGCCTGGCCCGCTCCGTTCACGGTGACCATCAGCAGGGAGGACGTGGGGTTCGGGAAAACCTCGGCAATGGAGGGCCCTTCCGTGGAGGGCATACCGGTGATGAGGCCCAGCACGCGGAAGCGCCACCAGCCCTCTGGGGCCACGATGGGCCGCACCTGTTGTTTGCCGCTGTTGGCCGTGGCATGGATGTAATAGTAGATGTCCGTGCCGACCGGCTGCGCAGGGATGGCCGCGCTCCAGGTGTTGTCCGGCCCTGCGGTCATGGGCAGCGCATTGAAGCCTGCGGTGGTGTCCGTGGTCCAGAACACTTCAGCGGAGGCGATGCCACTCCGATGACGGATGTAGGCCTGTACAGCGTAGGGGTCCTCCGTGTCGTAGGTGTCCACCAGGCGTTGGTGGCGGATGAGCAACGGATCGCGCACGCCGATGCCCTTGGTGATGCAATGGATGGCCCCGCTGGCGGAGATGATGTTCTGGTCGCTGTTGTCGCAATCGATGCCGATGACCTTGTAGCCGGGCAGGGCCTCGCGCAGGATGCGGAGCCCGGTCGTATCGTACTCGGTGCGATAGGTGGGCACCAGCACCGTACCGTTGATGAAGATGTTGTTGGCGTAGGTGCGGTAGCTGGCGTTCGGCGGGAAATTGCCACCGGTGCTCGGGGGCATGGGAATGCGCACCGTACGATAGGGCGTACCGAAGGTGGACGGCACATCATCCAGCACCCCCTGCAGGTTGACCTCGATCTGCGGACCATCGCTCAGACCGGTGGGGAACTCCCCCACGAGCAGGGTCTCCTCATCGAGCAGCTTCATGTGCATGTCGATGTGGTTGATGTTGTCGTACGGCAAGGGCGTCATCTTCACATAGCGCCCCTGCTGGATGCCCATGAACTGCTCCATGATGGCATCCACTCCAGCGGCTGTTCGCACGGTCTGGTTGTACTCCCCATTGGGACCGTTCTCCTCCAGCACCAGGCCGCTGCTAAAGGCGGTACCGAAGCCGTCGGACATGAAGTTCCCACCCGTATGCACCAGGTCATAGGGTGCCTGGGTGGTGCTGTACACGGCGATGTTCAGCGCATCACCCAGCTCATCGCTGAGGCCATCATCCAGCGGGCGCGGCCGGTTGTAGAGCCAATCCAGCAGATAGAGCGAATCGACCTCGTTCTGGTAGATGGTCTCGGGACCGAAGTCGCGCACCCAGATGCTGTTGAAGGGCGATACCTGGAAGATGATGTTGTCCAGGTTCTCCAGTGGGCCGCCATACTGGGTGTTGAGCAGGTAGTTCTGCACCGTGGTGGGGTTGCTGCACACGATGATCACGGGCACCTCCTCCTTGGCGTGACGCACGATCTGCTTGAGGATGCCGGTGTAGCTGGTCCACGTGACGACCAGTGCCTGGATCTCCTCCCACTCGGCCATGGTGCGTGGTGCGAAGTCGGGCGGCGTGGTGATGCCCCGCGAGGCGCCGGCGCGGCTGTCCCGGTAGGGTCGGATGAGCTCCTGCTCATACGGTGCCAGGGTGTGCGGCAGACCTTGGGGTTCCTGGGCACGAAGCGCCGTGAAGGACAGGCCGAACAACAGCAGGGCGAGTGAACGTGGACGCATGCAGGCAAGGTAGGCCGACGGCGAATCGTGGCACAACACGAGTGCAAGGCGATGACAGGAAAGGCAACCCGCTCCCCTGCCCTACCGGGCGACCTTCTTCGGCCGGTCGGTGCGGGCTTTCAGCTGGGCGTACATGGACACCACATCCCGCACATAATGGAAGACCTGGCTGCCCTTGCAGTACCCGTTCTTCATGCCCGGTCGCTGATAGTAGGCGGGCAAGGCCTTGAGCAGGATGGCCCGTTCCACGTTGTTCTCCCACTTGCGGGGGTCGAGGTCAAGCTGTTCGGCCAGGCGCTGTGCATCAATGATGTGCCCCGGCCCCGCGTTGTAGCTGGCCAGCACGAACCGCAATCGCTGCTCCGGATCAGGCACGGCGCGACGCCACAGGGTGTCCAGCTTGGACAGGTACCGTACGGCGACCCGGATGTGATCATCCATGGCATGGGTGCTGTCCAGCCCCAAGCGGGCGGCCGTGCGCGGCATCAATTGCATGATGCCCATGGCCCCTTTGCGCGAGGTAACGGTGCTGTCGAAGCGCGATTCCTTATAGGCCATCACGGCCAGGAGCTGCCAGTCCCAGGCCATCCCATCGGCGTGCTGCCGGAACCAGGTATCGTAGGGACTGATGCTATCGCCCACCACGGGCACACCCCGCTTGGTGCGCAGCGGACCCGTGCGGGGTACGGTGTGGCCATAGGCCCTGGCCAGCTGGGCCTGGGCCGCCTGCTCGTCGGCATCGCGCGACCAGGCATCCAAGGCCGCGATGAGCTGCAGGGCATTCCGGCGCACACCGAAGCACAGTGGTCTCGGCGGTCCAACGGGGCCTTCGAACTCCAGCACCGGGAAGACCTCGGGCTGGTAGGCCGCACGGGCATCGCTCACCACTGTGGCCCGATGTCTGCCGAGCACCACCTCGACCAGGAGCTCCTCCGGGGTGAGCGCGGGCACCTCGTGCCGGACCACATAGCGGCCGGCTTCACCCGCGAAGTGGTAGGCCGGATCGGCAAAGGAGGACCCCGGGCTCATCATCACGCTGTCCAGCGAGGCATCCAACACCGGACCGCTCGTCGGTTCGCGCAGGGGATCGGGACGCAGCCGGGCCACCAAGGGCTGCACGGTGCGGTAAGGCGGGGAGAAATGCACCCAGGCCTTCTCGCCCTTGCGGGGGCTGAGCTGTCCGGCAATGATGTCGCCCCGGCCCTGCTGCAACCACAGAAAAAGACTATCGCGGTGGGCCACTGGCACGGTGCGCAGGCGGAGGCCTTTCTCCCGGGCAAAACGCTCCACCAGTTCGAACTCCAGACCGCTCTCCGCACGGGGACGTTGTTCCCACGTGAGCGGGTCCTGCAGCACCAGCAGGCGCAGGGTGTCCGCTGCAATGGCGTCCAGGTCACGCTCCACCAAAGGGTCCTTCCAGGGCACCTCGGGAACAGCGGCATGGGGCAGGCGCTTCAACCAATACGCACCCACCAGGACCAGGAGGATGCCTCCCAGCACCGCGAGCCCGTTCGATATGCGTTTGCGCGCGCTCATGTCCGCTCCGACAGGTGTACGGAAAGTTCGGGCAGGAAGATGCCGAACTCGTTCCGGTAATCGTCGAAATGGTCGAGGAGGACCCGCTCAGCACCGCGCATCACCTCCCCTTCCGGCACCCGGTGCGAAAGGCCATGCAAGGCGCGCGCCAAGCCCTCGGTGGTGGCATAGGAGGTTAGCCAATCGTAGCGCACCATGTAGGGCAGCATGTCCTGCGTGCGATCGGGCATCAGGTGGGCGTGTTCCTGGAGGAGGGCATACATGCGCTGGGCAAAATCGGGCAACGGCTCGGGGTGCCAGCGGTCCCAATCCACGGCCAGCAGATGGTCGAAGAAGAGGTCCATCACCACCCCGGAGTAACGTCCGGCATGTGGCCGCAACCGGTCACGACCGACGCGCTGTGCGGGATGGGCATCGGTGAAGGTGTCGATGGCACGGTGCAGCCGGATGCCCTGTTGCACTGCATCGGGGAAGCGGGACAGGTCGCGCCCCTTCACGGCATCGGCCATGAAATTGCCCACCACCGCAAGGGGGTCCTGGCCGGCCAGGTAGAGGTGCCCGAGGAAGTTCATGCGCTGCGGGTGCCAAGGTAGCCCCGCCCGCCCGTCACCGTCCCGACGCCGCTCGTGTGATCCATGGCCGGCCCACGACCCGGCGGGCTACTTTCGTCCGGTCACCATGAGCGCCACCTCCGTGTTCGTGCGGCATCCCCGCCTGCTGTACTGGGCCACCCAGGTGGGTGGTTGGGGCGCCTTTGTGGGCGGCTTCGCGGCCTGGACCTACCTCACGGACAACTGGGTGCCGGGTTTGGAAAAGGTGGTGGCGCTGGAGTTCGGCATTGGCCTGTGCACCAGTCACCTGCTGCGGCACCTGGTGCTGCGCAACCGGTGGCTGGAGATGGACCCGGCCAACGTGCTGCCCCGGCTCAGCGCACTGGCCCTCGCCCTGAGCGGTCTGGCCTTCGTACTGGAGCTCACCCTGCACGACCTGCTCTTCAGTGAGTTCGAACGGTTGAAGGACCAGCCGACCGCCACCCTCATCGTACGCCTGTTGAACTGGGCGGTGCTCCTCCTCATCTGGTCGCTGATCTACTTCGCCTACACCTGGTTCGTGCGCGGGCGTCGGGAGGAGATCCGCAACCTGCGTTTGGAGACCGCGAACCGCGAGAACCAGCTGAGCAACCTGCGGTCGCAGCTCAACCCGCATTTCATGTTCAACGCGCTGAACGGCATCCGCGCGCTGATCGATGAGGACCCCGACCAGGCCAAGCGGGCCATCACCCAGCTGAGCGCGATCCTGCGCAACGCCATGAGCACGGTGAAGCGGCGCACCGTACCGCTGGGCGAGGAACTGGACATCGTGAAAGCCTATCTGGCGCTGGAGGCCATGCGCTACGAGGAGCGGCTGCGCACGGCCATCGACGTGCCGGCGGAGCTGGACCGCATCCCGGTGCCGCCCATGCTGCTGCAGACCCTGGTGGAGAACGCCGTGCGCCACGGCATCGCCCACCTGCCCGGCGGTGGCGACCTGCATATCGGCGCGCACCGCACGGACGGCCATCTGGTGGTGACCGTGCGCAACAGTGGTCACTACGAGCCCGGGCCCGCCAAGGGCAACGGCATCGGTCTGCGCAACACACGGCGCCGCCTGGAGCTCATCTACGGCAAGGATGCCAGCATCACCATCGGCAATCAGGACGGGCTGGTGGTGACCGAAGTGCAATTCCCCATCACCGATCCCGAGACCATCGCGGCCAGCACCTGAGGCGGCCGGACCAATCCGCATGAGCATGAAAGCGCTGATCATCGACGACGAACGGCTGGCCCGCAAGGAGCTCGCCACCCTGCTGGAGAAGCACGACCAGATCGAGATCGTGGGCGAGGCGGCCAACGCCGATGAGGCCGAGGCGCTCATCGCAGAGAAGCACCCGGACCTCCTGTTCCTGGACATCAACATGCCCGGGCGCTCCGGCTTCGAACTGCTGGAGGCACTGGACAATGCGCCGCACGTGATCTTCGTGACCGCCTATGACGAGCACGCTTTGAAGGCCTTCCAGGTGAATGCGCTGGACTACCTGCTGAAACCGATCGACCCCGAGCGGCTGGACGCGGCACTGAACAAGCTGTCCACCGCCACCGCCCTGGAACCGGGCATGCCCCAGCGGGAGATCCTGCGGGAATCGGACCAGATCTTCCTGAAGGATGGTGAGAAATGCTGGTTCGTGACCCTGAAGGACGTGCGCTACTTCGAGAGCGAAGGCAACTACGTGCGCGTACGTTTCGATGACCAGAAGCCCCTAGTGCTGCGCTCCCTGAACAAGCTGGAGGAGAAGCTCGACCCCCTGGTGTTCTTCCGGGCCAATCGGAAGCACATCATCAACCTCCGCTGGGTGGAGAGCATCGAACCCTGGTTCAGCGGCGGCCTCATGGTGAAGCTGAAGCACAAGGGCAAGGACGGCCAGTCTGAAACGATCGAGGTGAGCCGCCGGCAGGCTGCCCGCTTCAAGGAACTGTTGAGCCTGTGACCCCCAGGGGGACCTGACCACCGTCATGATCCATCGCAGGACCTGGGATTATTTTCACTTCACATGACGAACCGCTCGAACATGAGCTATCTTAGGAACATGCCCAACCGCAGGACGAACCGGGGAACACGCAAGGAACGACCACTGCGTCAGGCAGGCGAACAGCCCTTGATGCGGCTGAACCGGCGCACGAACACGGTCTCGTTCCAGTGGCATGATGGTGCTGGCGAGGTGCATTTCCACCAGCTATCCCACGCACAGAGCTGGCCCTACCTGCACGAGCGGGATTAGGCTTGGCGCGATGGAGGAATGCAGGTAGTGCCATCGGCATCTGTTATTCCATATACTGGACCGCCTTCCGCTGCCCTCATCTCCTCCACTAAGGCTGAAGAGACCTCCGTTCCCTCTTGGTCGCTCCACGCACAGAGTGATCAAGAACGCAAAAGGGGCCGCCTTGCAATGAGGCGGCCCCTTGTTCCTGAGATCGTTCGTCAGCCGATCACTTGTTGATCACCAGACGTTCGGTGTAGCGCTTGTCGCCGGCGGTGATATTCACCATGTAAAGACCACTGGCCAGTTCGTTCACGGCGACCTGCTCGAAGAGCATGCCGTCGTTCACCCCGATGACCTGGGCACTTACACGGGCACCGTTCATGTCGAAGATGTCCACGCTCACGGTCGTCACACCTTCCTCCACAGCGCTCAGGCTCACCGTGAGCTGCTGACCGTTGTTCGGGTTCGGGAAGAGCACGAGGGAGGCCTCATTCACCTCGGTGCTGGCACCGCCAAGCACGAGGCTCTGACCGCTCACCGGGCTGCCCATGATGGTCACGTTGCAGGCATCACCCCAGGGCAGGTTGGTGGCGCACCACTGACCGTTCACGAAGGCACGCACTTGCACGCTGTAGGTACCGTTGGGCAGGGCGGGATTCCAGTTGAGCTGGAGCACCTGGGTGGTGGTGGTACGGACCACGGTGCCGATCTCGCTGCTCTCAAAGCGGAACTGGTATTGGGTGGCACCGCTTACTGCACGGGCCCACAGGCGACTGCTGCCTCCCCAGTTGCGGGTCACGCCACAGCTGAAGGTGGCCACACCGGGCTGGTCCACAAGCTTGGTGGCAGGGCAGGCGGCAGCGATCGGATCGATCTTGAAGCGGCATGCCGGACCCCACGCGCTGTTCACACCGTTCACACGGCTGCGTACACGCACGTTCATCAGCACATTGGCCGGGATCTGGTTCGGGTTCCAGTTGTTGATCTTCATGTGCGTGGCACGGAGCGGACCAGCTGCGGGGTAGCCTTCGCCCACCGCATGGCTGCGGAAGCGTGCGTAACCGTAGGTGCCGTTCGGATCGAAGATCCAGAACTCGTAACCATCGTCGCTCTGATCACCAACACCCCACTCGGCGCTCACCGCCGCGTTCTCGGAGGCCACGAGGTACTGACCAGAGATCCAGTCGAGCTTGTCGCAGCTGGTGAAGATCAGCTTGTCCGTGCCCAAGGGCAGGCAGAAACCACCGTTGCCGATGATGGCGCTGGTGGACGCGAAACCACCGTTGTTGCTGTTGTCAATGATGCGCTGGCCGTTGGAGCCACTGGTGCGCAGCACATAGCCGCCACCGTTGATGCCATCACCAGCCGCGTCGTTCACCACCAGGCGGTAGCAGCCCGCAGGTACGCAGATCTCCTCGATGATGACGGAACCGGCGGCACCATCCAGGTAGGGACCACCCTGATCGACCACGGCACTGGTGCCCTGCTGCAACAGCGACCAGGTCGTCTGGCTACCGAAGGCGTCGAGGGTGATGTTCAGCGTGATGTTCTCGGTGCAGCCCGTGGAGGTGCCCACGCAATTGCAGTTGGCATCAAGCACATCATTGATCGTGCCCGGGTTGCCGTCGTTGCAGGCCGTACCGGGGATGGAGACCGTCAGCACCAGCACTTCGGTGACACAACCGCTCACGCTGGTGTAGGTACCGCTCTGGGTGTAGGTCTGACCGTTCACAGGCCAGGTATAGCTGCTGCAAGTATTCTCCGTCGTGGTGTTCGTCGTGGTCGGAGTGATGGTCAGCACCAGCACCTCTGTGCTGCAGCCGTTCACGCTGGTGTAGGTACCGTTCTGCGTGTAGGTCTGGCCGTTCACGCTCCAGGTGTAGCTGTCACAGGCACTCTCCGTAGTGGTGTTGCTCGTGCTCGGGGTGATCGTCAGCACCAGGATCTCGGTGCTGCAACCCGTCACCGCCGTGTAGGTGCCGCTCTGCGTGTAGGTCTGACCGTTCACGCTCCAGGTGTAGCTATCACAAGCGCTCTCCGTGGTGGTGTTCGTACCACCCTGAAGGATGGTGAGCACCAGGATCTCGGTGGCGCAGCCGTTCACGCTCGTGTAGGTACCGCTCTGGGTGTAGGTCTGGCCGTTAACGCTCCAGGTGTAGCTGTCGCACTCGCTCACCGTGGTGGTGTTGCTCGTGCTCGGGGTGATCGTCAACACCAGGATCTCCGTGGCGCAGCCGTTCACGCTCGTGTAGGTACCGCTCTGGGTGTAGGTCTGGCCGTTAACGCTCCAGGTGTAGCTGTCGCACTCGCTCACCGTGGTGGTATTGCTCGTGCTCGGGGTGATCGTCAACACCAGGATCTCCGTGCTGCAACCCGTAACGCTCGTGTAGGTACCGCTCTGGGTGTAGGTCTGCCCGTTCACGCTCCAGGTGTAGCTATTGCAGGCGCTCTCCGTGGTGGTGTTCGTACCGCTCGGCAGGATCGTCAGCACCAGGATATCGGTAACGCAGCCGTTCACGCTGGTGTACGTACCGCTCTGCGTATAGGTCTGACCGTTCACAGACCAGGTGTAGCTGTCACACTCGCTCACGGTGGTGGTGTTGCTCGTGCTCGGGGTGATCGTCAGCACCAGGGTCTGGGTGGCACAGCCGCTCACGCTGGTGTAGGTACCGCTCTGCGTGTAGGTCTGCCCGTTCACAGGCCAGGTGTAGCTATCGCAGGCGTTCTGCGTGGTGGTGGTGTTCGTGCTCGGGGTGATGGTCAACACCAGGGTCTCGGTGGCGCAACCGTTCACGCTGGTATAGGTACCGCTCTGGGTGTAGTTCTGACCATTGACGGCCCAGGTGTAGCTGTCGCAGGCACTCTGCGTGGTCGTATTGTTGGTCGCAGCGTTGACCACCACATTGACGGTCTCGCTATCGCTACCACAGGCATTGGTCACGGTCACCGTGTAGGCACCCGTGGCGGCACCGGTCACGGTCACGTTCGCACTGGTGCTGTTCGGGCTGAACGCACCTGCTCCGCTCCAGCTGTAGGTCAGCGGGGCATCTCCCGTGGCGACCACGGCAAGGCTCAGGTCCTGGTTGGAACAGATCGGGCTGTTGCTGGTGGCACTGGTGATCACCGGTGCCACACAAGCCTGGGGATAGGTCAGGAAAGGGCTCACCTGCTGGCCAACGCCGGCACTGGTGTGCACATACTCCTCAATGTTCTGGCTGGGATCGCTGATGGCCACGTTGATCTTGAAGGTGAACGTGCCATTCGTAGTGAACTGCCCGATGAGCACCCGGTTCGTGCCCGTGGGATCGACACCGGTCTGTGCCGGCAGGGTGGCCCAGGCATCATTGATGAAGGTGAACTGGCTTCCATCGGCCTCCAGGGCGGCGAAATCCATCAACCCGCTCAGGTTCAGCGATAGGTTGGGTACCGCTGAAGCGAACGGGTTCTGGATGTGACCATCCGCTCCCGCGAAACCGGGATAACCGTTGCACAAGGTCCCATTGCCGTTGGGGTCAGCCGAGCGCAGCACGCCCACCTGCTGGGTGTTCGCGCTCGAACCACCACCATACGCGGTGCAGGCCAGCACGGTGGAACCGGCCTTGCCCGTGGTGTGGATGGTGATGTAGCTATCGAACGCCACGCCACGCGGCAGGTTCCGTGTGGAAGCC
>CAUJFM010000305.1 GCA_963169595.1 Bacteroidota bacterium
CCGCTGAACGCCTCCATCACCACATCGAAGGTGGCGCCGGAACCATTGGCCTCCACGGTCACCACGGAACCCGTTCCGCTCACACTGAACCACACATCATTGCCCTGGGGCGAAGTGTAGCCGTTGCAGAGGATGGCCGCCAGGGACTGCGTGGCACCGGCTGCCGAGTAGGACACCGGGGTGCAATCGGACGCTACGGTCAATTGAATGGCACCCGCGCATTCGTCATTGACGAGGCCACCACCACCGCGCTCCATATCAGCGGGCAGGGCACGCTGGTGAACGGTCGGGGCCATGGTGATGCTGCGGGCATCCGGCTTGGCCAGCCGGGGTTTCGCGGATTGGGCATCCGCGCTGGTGGTCCATGCAAGCATGGCCACGGCGATCGGGAAGTAGATGTACCTCATGAAGGATCGATTAAATGTTCAACGAACGGTCAGGTGAGCGGACAAACATAGGCATGCTCCAAGGCCATCTGCCCCCTCGGCTCGCCGCAGTTATTCACCATTGGTCACTGCATTATGCGTGTCCAGACCGTTGCGCTCCTCTTCCGCAGCGCGGCACCCACGTACTTTTGACCCATGGTGAACGGGATGAACGGCGAACACGCGCTGGTCTGTGGAAGCACACAAGGCATCGGCAGGGCCACCGCCATCGCCCTGGCCAAAGAAGGCGCCACCATCACCCTGCTCGCCAGGGACCGCTCCGCCTTGGAGAACACCCTGCACGAGCTTGATACGAACGGTGGGCAACAGCACGGCCTGATCGCCGTGGACATGTCGGACACTGCGGCCCTGGCCGATGCGGTCCGGAAATGGGTGGAACAACGCCCCATCTCAATACTGGTGAACAACACCGGCGGACCTGCGCCCGGGCCGGCGCACGAGGCCACCGTGGAGGACTTCGAAGCCGCCTTCCGCCTTCATCTGCTCAGCTATCAGACGCTGGTGCGAGCCCTTGTGCCGGGCATGAAGGCCCGAAGGCACGGCCGCATCGTCAACATCATCAGCACCAGCGTGAAGCAGCCGCTGCCCAACCTCGGCGTGAGCAACACCATCCGGGGCGCCGTGGCGAACTGGTCCAAGACGCTGGCCAATGAACTGGGGCCGTTCAACATCACCGTGAACAATGTACTGCCCGGCGCGACCAGCACGGAGCGGCTTGCGGCCATCGTGCGCAACAAGGCGGCCAAGAGCGGGATATCCGAGGAGGCCGCAGCCGAGGAGATGATGAACGAGATCCCGTTGCGGCGCTTTGCCCGACCGGAGGAGATCGCTGCGGCCGTGGTCTTCCTTACCGGCCCTTCGGGCGCCTACGTCAACGGTATCAACCTGCCGGTGGACGGCGGACGAACGGCCTGCCTCTGAGCACACCGCGCCACCGCGGGGGAACAGACCTGGTCGCACCGGCTCATTCCGCCGATCCCGTGATGAGCCGGAACCCCTGGCCATGCACGTTGATGATCTCCACGGAGGGGTCCTCGCGCAGGTATTTCCGCAGCTTGGCGATATACACGTCCATACTGCGCCCGCTGAAATAGCTGTCGTTGCCCCAGACCTGGCGCAGCGCCTCGTTGCGTTCCAGGACCTTGTTCTGGTGCTGGCAGAGGAGCCGCAGGAGCTCGGACTCCTTGGTGGTGAGCCTGCGCTCGCCGACCGGGGTCCGCAGCACTTGTTTCCTCGGATCGAACTGGCTGTTCCCCAATTGATAGCGTTCGGGTTCCGGCTCGGGGCGCTCCACCCCGTTGGCCCGCCGAAGCACGGCCTGGATGCGCAGGATGAGCTCCTCCATGCTGAAGGGCTTCGTCATGTAATCATCCGCCCCGCTCTCGAAGCCGGCGAGCGTATCCTGCTTCATGCTCTTGGCCGTGAGGAACACAATGGGGACGGCGGGATCCTTCTGCCGGATCTCGCGGGCCAGCGTGAAGCCATCCTTCTGCGGCAGCATGACGTCCAGGATGAGCAGGTCATACCGGCCCTGGTCATAGGCCTGCTTCCCTTGCACCCCATCGGTGCGGAGGTCCACCTCGAAGCCCTTGGCCTGGAGGTATTGGGACAGGAGCGAGCCCAGGTTCGGGTCATCCTCGACCACCAGCAGCTTAGTGGGACCGGTCATGTTCAAAAGGTAGGAAGATGTGGAAGGTACTGCCCTTGCCGGGTGTGCTGTCCAGCCTGATGTGCCCCCCATGGCGTTCCACCACGGTGCGCACGTAGCTCAGGCCAAGCCCGAACCCTTTGGCATTGTGCACATTACCGGTGGGGATGCGGTAGAGGCGCTCAAAGATCTTGCGTTGCTCGCCCACCGGGATACCCACGCCATTATCGGCCACGCTCACCGTGATGCCTTCGTTGTTGCTCGCGGTGGAGATGATGATGCGCGGCTCCTGCTCGGTGTACTTCACCGCATTGTCCACCAGGTTGTACAACAGGTTGGTCAGGTGGATCCGGTCACCCTTGATCACATGGATCTCGGCCTTGAGGTCCATATCGATCCTTCCGTTGCGTTTGGCCACGCGGATCTGACTTCCCCGGATCACCTCCTGCACAAGCTTGTGCATGTCCAGGTCCACCGGCTTCAGCACCATGCGCCCCTGCAGCAGCACCGCGCTTTGCAGCACGTTCTCCACCAGGGAGCCCAACCGCTTGTTCTCCTCGCGGATCATTCCCACGTAGGTGCGCACCTGGTCCTCGGTCTTCGGCAAGGAGGGGTCGCTCAATGCCTCACAGGCCAGTCCGATGGTGCTGATAGGCGTCTTCAGTTCATGGGTCAGGTTGTTCACCAGGTCCGTTCGGATCTCGCTGAGCCGCTTCTGCCGATGGATGGTGCGCAGCGTGTACACAAAGGCCAGCACGATGATGAGCGTGAACAGGGCGGATGCGACAAGCATGACACCGGCGCCCCGGAACAGCGTGGACTGTTGGTCGGGCATCACCACGTGCAGGTGGCTGACGGGCCCGGAGAGGTCATGGCGGAACAAACGTTCCTTGAAGGGCGAGGCCAGCAGCATGGCCGGGTCCGGTTGGTCGCCTCCGAGCAGGATCGGCTGCCCATCATCCAGGAAGACACCATAGGCCCCCGGCGAGGGGAGCGCGGCAAGCCGGAACTCGCTCAGCAAAAGGGAATCCAACATCCGGGCATCCAGCCGGTCCCGGAGGTCCGTGTGGCGCTCCGTGCGCAAGAGGTCCCGGACCACATCGGCCACAAGGGCCTCTTCCACCGCATGCATCTGGTCCCGCTCATCGAAACCCTGCAACCCTGCGGCACGCCCGGCCCGCAGGGAATCGATCCGGGAGATCAACCGCATCCCCTCCGCGTGTCCCCGCAGGCGACCCACACGCTCCTGCAGCTCAAGGCGGTCGCTCACGGCATAGAGCGCATTGCTGACCCCCTGCCTGAACTGCGCCTCCCGCAACTCCAGCGTGCGGCCAAGCCAGAGTACCTGCAGGGCCAGCAGCCCGGCCAGCGCCGTGCAGATGGCGAACAACAGGATCGCCGACCACCGTTTATCCACGAAGCGAAGCTATCGAAGCCCGATGGCATCGCCCCCCTTAAGAGATCTTAACGTTCGTTCAGAGCTGCTTAACAGGGGCCGGCCCCGCACCGGGTCACCTTTGTACCACGACCGTCACCTACGTGGTGAAAGTGAATGGAAGGGGATGGTCGGAAAGAGCGGTCAACGGATAGGGTTTTGGTTCCGTGACCTGGTAACAAGGGGTTGAACGGCCTCCGCAGTGCGGAGGCCGTTCGCGTTCCGGGGGGTACAGGCGCGCGCTACCTTCGCCATCCCATCATGGAAGACATCCTCAACCTCATCAACGGTGCGCTGGTCCCGGCTGCGGGCGGCACCTGGATCGATGACCACGAGCCCGCCACCGGTCGCGTGTATGCCCGCATCGCGGACAGCGACGAGCGGGATGTGGCGGCCTCGGTGAAGGCCGCCCAGGATGCCTTCCCGACCTGGTTGGGCATGGGGCGTGAAGGCCGTTCACAGGTGCTGCACCGTCTGGCCGAGCTGATCGAACAGGACCTGGAGGCGTTCGCCCGGGCGGAATCGCGCGACAACGGAAAGCCCGTTCATCTGGCGCGGAAAGTGGACATCCCCCGGGCCGTGGCCAATTTCCGCTTCTTCGCCTCGGCCATCCTGCACGAACAGAGCGAGGCCCACCTGATGGACGATGTGGCGGTGAACTACACCGACCGTTCGCCGATCGGTGTCGTGGGCTGCATCAGCCCCTGGAACCTGCCGCTCTACCTCTTCACCTGGAAGATCGCGCCGGCGCTGGCGGCAGGCAATTGTGTGGTGGCCAAGCCCAGCGAGGTGACACCCATGACCGCCTACCGCATGGCCCAGTTGTGCGCCAAGGCCGGCATGCCTCCCGGCACGTTGAACATCGTGCATGGCCTGGGGCCGAAGGTGGGCGCCGCGATCACCGAACACCCCGAGATCAAGGCCATCTCCTTCACGGGCGGCACCCGCACCGGACAGCAGATCGCGCGCACGGCGGCGCCCATGTTCAAGAAGCTGAGCCTGGAACTGGGCGGCAAGAACCCGGTGGTGATCTTCGCCGACTGTGACTTTGAGGAGATGCTGCGCACCACCGTGCTCAGCTCGTTCCGCAACCAGGGGCAGATCTGCCTGTGCGGATCGCGCATCCTGGTGGAACGTCCGCTGTACGAGCGGTTCCGCGATGCCTTCGTGGAGCGGGTGAAGGCCCTGCGCGTGGGTGATCCGGCGGACCCCGGAAGCGACCTGGGTGCCGTGGTGAGCGGACCGCACATGGAGAAGGTGCTGTCCTACATCACCCTGGCACGCGAGGAGGGCGGCACAGTACTATGCGGAGGTGAACGGGTGCGCCTTGCCGGCGATCTGGCCGATGGCTGGTACATCGCCCCCACAGTGATCGAAGGGCTGGGGCCAGCCTGCCGCACCAATCAGGAGGAGATCTTCGGGCCGGTGGTGACCATCGCCCCGTTCGATACGGAGGAGGAAGCCCTGTCGGTGGCCAATGGAACGCCCTATGGACTGGCGTCCGTGCTATGGACGAACGACCTGAAACGGGCCCACCGCATGGCGCACCGTCTGGAGTCCGGCATTGTGTGGGTGAACTGCTGGATGGTGCGCGACCTGCGCACGCCCTTCGGAGGCATGAAGCAGAGCGGCGTGGGGCGCGAGGGTGGCGTGGAGGCCCTGCGGTTCTTCACCGAGGCGAAGAACGTGTGCATCAAGCTCTGAAGGAGGCCCGGCCTTGCTGGTGGTGCTCCTTCATCCCATTGGTGAAGAACCAGCCGAACCGGCCATCGAACCAGCGTTCAAATCGCCCCAGGGCGGTCAGCAGGAGGTGGAAGAGCGTTGCCATGGCTTGCAGGTCCTTTGGACCATACAACTCCAACGCCATGCCGATCGGTATGTGAAGTGATGAGCAGAACGAGGAACGGTGGCTCTGATGCCGGGACCGACGGTCACAGGCAGGAGTGGATGAGGATGTGCATCCCATCCGCGGTCCTTCCGAGCTCCACCCTCACCGGTTCCGCACACGAGCGTTGCAGCTCCAACAGGCCCAGGAACTCCCGATCCACCCCATCGGGCCGGTCGAGCAGGGTGTTGCGGTAGATCACCTCGCGGCGCGCGGGGTCCGCCTCCTGAATGGAGGCATGCGCCATCAACAGGCGGTCCGCCAGGGAGGCATCCACCCGCACCATCAGCGCCAGTGCTGGTCCGTTCGCCCCCCGATGAACGACAAGCAGGGCGCCTTCGCGGTCCAGGCCGAGGGTGTCCACCAGGCCCAAGGCGGCATGCATGATGCGCATGACCGGCGCCCGGGGCTCACCGGACAGCTCCATCTCATCGGCGACGAGGCGGACGACCACCCGCTGTATCGCCGGAGCGAACAGACCGGTGGCGGCCAGGAGCACATCTTCACGGACCACCACTTCATGAAGGGCCCGCAGCGCTGAAGCATCCGCGCTCACTACGGAGGTTCCGCCCACGATGACCCGGAGCATGAACAGCTCGTGGGCCTCGTCGATGGCGGTGAGCACATGGCCCATCTCCTGCCCGGATCGACGCGCCATCTCGATCAACCCGAGGCCTGCCCCACCACGGGTGGTGCGCTCCTCGGCCCGCAACCGCTGCAGGAACAGTTGTTTGAGCTGCGCGATGTCCAGCCCACGCAACCGCTCCAACAGGGAGCGCAATCCTCCAGCCTCATCACGCAACACCGGATTGACGGCCACGACCTCGTTGCCCGAAGCCTGATGCCGGAGCAGGAAGAGACTGCGCCCGGCGCCCCGTTCGAGCTCGGAACCCACCAACGCCCGGTGCCGCACGATGTTCTGGTAGGCCTCGACCATGACGAAGGTGAGCCTGTTGCGCAAGGTGGGCCGTTCCTCGGCATCGAGCAGCGCCTCCCCCCAGGCTACCAGGTCCGCGGTGCGCGCATCGGTGAAGGCGCCGCTGTACAACAGGGATGAGCGGCACCCCGACAGGGCCAGGTAGAGGCTATGCGCACTGCCGAACTCCATCCTGACCCGTTCGATCAAAGATAACCGGATGGTCCGCACGGTGCGGCCCGGCTACCTTCGCGGGGCATGGCCAAGATCGACGAGGGGCTGGTGGAGAAGGCCCGGTTGCATGTGAAGCACTGGTTCGCCGCGCGGATGCCCCGCCACATGGTCTTCCATGACCTGGACCATACCCTGACCGTGACCCGCACCGCCTTGGGCATTGGCCGTGCCGTGGGGCTGGACCAGCGGCAACTGCACCTGCTGGAACTCGCGGCGCTGTTCCACGACACGGGCTATGCGCTGGCCTACGCGGGCCACGAGGAGCGCAGCGCCGAACTGGCCGAGCGGTTCCTCGCGAAACACGGGGTGGCGAAACGGGACCTGGCCCAGGTGCGCTCCCTGATCCTGGCCACACGCATGGGCGCACGCCCCCGGGGACTGATGCAACAGGTGTTGCGGGACGCGGACTCGGCAAAGGCCGGACAGGTGGACTTCGCGCAGAAGAGCGAACGATTGCGCAGTGAACTGGCGATCGTGCGCAAAAAGAAGCCGGGCAATGAGCAATGGCTGGAGGAGAACCTGGCCTACCTGCAGGCCCACCGGTTCCACACAGCGCACGCCGACCAGCGGTACGGCCCCCAAAAGCAGATCAACCTGGAGACCTTGTTGCGGCGCAAGCAGGCCGCCAAGGTGCGGCCACGGGTGCGGCGCAAGGAGCGCTTCTTCAACCGCGACCTCAGCTGGCTGGCCTTCAACGACCGGGTCCTGCAAGAGGCCAAGGATGCCGGCAACCCGCTCCTTGAGCGCCTGAAATTCCTGGCGATCTACTCCAGCAACCTGGACGAGTTCTACCGGGTTCGCGTGGCCTCGCTACGCAGTCTGAGCAAGCTCCGCAAGACCTACCGCACGGCCTTGGAGCTGCCGCCGGAAAAGCTCGTGGACCAGTTGAACCGCAAAGCCCTTCGGCAGCAGCAGGAGTTCGGCGCGCTGTACCGCAACATCCTGCTTCCCGGATTGGCCAAGGCGGGGATCAAGCTGGTGCGCGAGGATGCGCTGACCAAGACGCAGCGGAAGTTCGTTCAGGAGCATTTCAGGCAGCACATCGCGCCCCTGCTGAACACGGCAGCACTGCGTCCCGGCAACGCGCCCTTCATCGAAGACCGCAAGCTCTACTTCGCCTGCCGGCTGCGTGCGAAAGGGCGCGAACGCCTGGTGCTGTTGAACATACCCAGTGCGGAGCTGGGCCGGTTCATCACCCTCCCTCCTTCCAAACCCGGAATTCAGGAGATCCTCTTCATCGATGATGCCATCCGGGCCTGTGTGCACGAGCTCTTCTCGGGATACACCGTGGTGGGCTGCCATGCCATCAAGCTCACACGCGATGCGGACCTCTACCTGGATGAGGAGTTCGCCGGTTCGATGAAGGAGAAGGTGCGCAAGAGCCTGCGGAAGCGCCAGACAGGTGTCCCTTCGCGGTTCCTCTATGACAGCGCCATGCCCAAGACCCTCCTGCGTGCCTTGCGGACGCTGCTGGGCCTGACCAAGCAGGACGTGGTGGCCGGAGGTCGGTACCACAACTTCAGCGACCTGTTGGCGCTTCCGGTCACCGGGCATGATGACCTGCGCGAACAGCCCTGGCCGCCCCTGCAGCACCCGATGCTCGAAGCGGCCCGCGATCCCTTCCAAGCGATCGCCCGGCAGGACCTGCTACTGCACTTCCCCTACCACGACTTCGGACAGTTCGTGGGACTGCTCCAACGGGCGGCGCGGGACCGCAGCGTGAAGCACATCGCCATCACCCTGTACCGGGTGGCGCAGGACTCCCAGGTCTGCGAAGCGCTCATCGAGGCCCTTCGGCAGGGCAAGCAGGTCACGGTCTTCGTGGAGGTGCAGGCCCGGTTCGATGAACGTTCCAACCTGTACTGGGGCGAGGCGCTGGAGAAGGCAGGTGCGCGGGTGCTTTACAGCCACGAGGGGCTGAAGGTGCACTGCAAGCTCTGCCTCATCGAGCGGCAGGAGCGCGGGAAGCTGCGCCGCTACGCCTACCTCGGCACCGGCAATTTCAACGAACGGACTTCGCGCATCTACTCGGACCTGGCCCTGCTCACCGCCGATCCCGCCCTCACGGCCGAGGTGGCCGGGGTGTTCACCCACCTGAACGATCGCCGCACACGTCCGGCCAACACCCTGCTGATGTTGGCCCCGCTCGACCTGCGCACCCGGTTGGAGGAGCTCATCGACCGCGAGATCGAACAGGCCCAGCGTGGGGCTCCGGCGGCCATCCTGCTGAAGGTGAACAGCCTGGAGGACAAGGCGCTGATCAGCAAGCTGTACGATGCCAGTGATGCGGGGGTGGACGTGCGGTTGATCGTCCGGGGCATCTGCTGCCTGGTGCCCGGCGTGCGGGGCATGAGCAGCCGCATCGAGGCCGTGAGCATCATCGACCGCTACCTGGAGCATGCCCGCTGCTATGTGTTCCATAACCAAGGGCAGCCGCAGGTCTACCTCTCCAGCGCGGATTGGATGGAGCGGAACCTGGACCGTCGCGTTGAGGTGGCCTTCCCGTTGCGGGACCCAGAGCACATCCGCACCGTTCTGCACCTGCTCGACCTGCAGTGGGGGGACACACGCAAGGCCCGCCTGCTGGACCGCGACCAGCGGAACGGCTACCGCAAGCCCGTCAAAGGGGCCCGTCCCTTGCGTGCGCAGGAGGCCACCTATGCCTTCCTGAAGCGGCAGATGCTGCGCCCTGCATGAGGAAAGGGGGGAACGGACACCCTACCAGCCCCCGGGGTGCCCCCGGAAGTTTCCCTTGCGTTCCAAAACCAGCCCGCTCCCACCCTTTCCAGTTCATCATGCATCGGGTAGCTGGGGAAGAACCCGTGCAGCCGGGGGATCATTGCCCGATCAACGTTCTTTCACATTTCCGGTCCGGTCGAGGGGTGCGGTCCGATGGCTTTCGCGATCTCAGGGCGATCACTTACATTTGCATCCCCGTTCACCGAACGGAGGTTTGTTTCCTGGGGAATTAGCTCAGCTGGCTAGAGCGCTTGCATGGCATGCAAGAGGTCACCGGTTCGACTCCGGTATTCTCCACAAAAAGGCCGTCTCCACTGAGGCGGCCTTCTTTGTTCCATGCCCCTGAACGGATCCCTGATCGAGCGCCTGTCCGAGCACCTGAGCCGCCATGTGGGGGCCCCGCTCGACGTGGAGGCCGCAACCCCGGTGGGAGGAGGCAGCATCAACGATGCCTACCGGCTGGAGACCGACGCGGGGCGGTTCTTCGTGAAGGTGAACTCCGCGGACCGCTACCCGAGCCTGTTCGAGGCGGAGGCCGATGGGTTAAGGCGATTGCGCACGGCCGGACCCCTTCGCGTGCCGGAAGTGATCGCATATGGGGAGGACCACGACGACAGCTACCTGCTGCTGGAATGGGTGGAGGGCGGCCTTCGGGATGCGGGATACTGGGAACGCCTCGGCCGGGGACTGGCGCGCCTGCACCGGCACAGCCAGGATGCATTCGGACTGGCCCGGGACAACTTCATCGGGCGCCTGGTGCAGCGCAACACGCCCGAGCGCGACTGGGCCTCCTTTCTCATCCACCAACGGCTGGAACCCCAACTGAAACTGGCCCGCGACCGGCGCCGGGTGGAAGCCGGCATGGCCTTCCGCTTCGAGCGGCTGTTCCATCGCTTGGACCACCTCTTCCCCAGCGAAGCTCCTGCGCTCCTGCATGGCGATCTTTGGAGCGGCAACCTTCTTGGTGATGCGCAAGGCCGCCCCGTATTGATCGACCCGGCCGTGTACTACGGCCATCGCGAGATGGACCTGGCCATGACCAGGCTCTTCGGCGGCTTCGATCCGGGGTTCCACACCGCGTACCAGGCCGAATGGCCGCTGGAGGCCGGCTGGGAGGAACGCGTGGACCTGTGCAACCTGTATCCACTGCTGGTGCACGTGAACCTCTTCGGTGGAAGCTACGTGGCACAGGTGGAGGCCGTGTTGCGGCGGTTCGCCTGACCGCCTCTCACCACTACGGCCGCACCGGTGCGTTCCCCAGCACCTTCTCGATCTTCTCCATCACCGCCGGGGTAAGCAGGTCCTGTGCTTCGCTGGCCTTGAGGTTCTCCTTCAGCTGGGCCTCTTTGCTGGCGCCCAGCATCACGGTGCTGACGTTGGGGTTCTTCAGGCACCAGGCTAGCGCCAGCACCGGCAGGGACAGCCCCAGTCCATCGGCGATCTTGTTGAGCTTCTCCACGGTGCGCAGTCGCTCGGGGGTGAGCTCACGCTCCCGCAGCCAATCAAGACCTTCCATGGTGAGGCGGGTACCCTTCAGCGCCTTCACATCGCGGTGCTTCCCGGTGAGGATGCCACTGGCGAGCGGGCTCCAGATGGTGGTGCCCAGGCCCACCGTCCGGTAGATCTGCCCGAACTCCACCTCCACCTTGTCGCGGTGGAACATGTTGTACTGCGGCTGTTCCATCACCGGACCGATCAGGTGGTGCTGCCTGGCGACCATGTGCGCCTCCATGATCTCCTGTGCGCTCCACTCGCTGGTGCCCCAGTAGAGCACCTTGCCCTGCATGATCAACTGGTGCATGGTCCACACCGTCTCCTCGATCGGCGTGTTCTTGTCCGGCCGGTGGCAGAAGTAGAGGTCCAGATAGTCCACCTGCAGGCGCTGCAAGGCAGCGTGGCAGGCTTCCACCACATGCTTGCGGTGCAGGCCCACCTGGGTGGGCAGCTTGCCTCCTGTGCCGAAATAGACCTTGCTGCTCACGGTCCAGGTATCCCGGGACCATTTCATCTTCTTGAGGATGCGGCCCATGACCCGCTCGCTCTCCCCGCGTGCGTAGATCTCCGCATTGTCGAAGAAGTTGACCCCGTTGTCGTAGGCCAGTTTCATCAGTTTCTCCGCGGTGGTGTCGGAGATCTGCTTGCCGAAGGTGAGCCAGCTGCCGAGGGAGAGTTCAGAGACCTGGAGGCCGGAGTTGCCAAGGCGACGGTAGCGCATGGTGAGGTGGTATCGAGGGTACAAAGATCGGGACGGACCGGGCAGGATGTGTACTGGCAGGGATGCATGTAGGAAGCCTATGCCCTGATGTGTCCACTGAAGCATACTCGCTATGCACCTTTGCATCATGAGCAGCATCTCCAGCAACAAGGCCCCCGAGCCCGTCGGCCATTACCCACACGCCCGCCGTGTGGGCGACCTGCTCTTCCTGAGCGGCGTGGGTCCTCGCGAGCGGGGCACGAAGAAGATCCCCGGTGTTGAACTGGACGCGGATGGGAAGATCGTCTCCTACGACATCGAGACCCAGGTGCGCAGCGTGTTCCAGAACGTGAAGTGGATCCTGGAGGACAGCGGCTCATCGTGGGAGAAGATCGTGGACGTCACGGTCTTCCTCACCAACATGAAGGACGACTTCCCCACCTACAACCGGCTGTGGAAGGAGTACTTCGAGAAGGACCCACCCTGCCGCACCACGTTGGAGATCAACTGCCTGCCCACGCCGATCGCCATCGAGCTGAAGGTGATCGCGACGATCTAAGCCATACGGCCACAACTGGCGGAGATGAGAACGCTGGCCAGGATCCTGATGCTCTTCTCTGCGGCGTGCACAACGATGCAGCGTTCCAGCCCCGTTAATCGGAACGGCCGGGACAGCAGCCTGCGGAACGGTGTGCTTCATGTGCACGTGTCCCACACAGCGGCCTACTGCGGCGGCGCCGACCCCGGTCCGGGGGGCATGCCGCGCCCGGAACCTTGGCGTGGGCACATGTTCCTGCGCGCCGCAACACCGGACAGTACGGGCACACTGGCATTGAACGACCTGGGACGACCGATCCTCGATACCATCCGGACAGACGCCACGGACAACGGCCATCTGTCGCTTCCCGCCGGTCATTACCTGCTTCTCGATCAGGACCGGGTGGATGACCAGCGTTATCGCACACTCCTGAAAGACCACGCCAGGCCCACCTTGCACACCGCGGCCATCGACAAGGCCTGCCTCGACCAGTGGCTCCATGGGCCGTTCGGTGTGGTGCATATCCGTGAAGGCGATACCACCCGGGTGGACATGTCCCTCTTCGACCAATGTCCCTGGTACAGCATCCCCTGTGTGCACTATCATGGTCCGCTGCCGCCTTGATGCAGCCGGTTGACCGTCCGATAGGCGCGGCGACCACTGGATCAGTTCCGCGTGACGGGCGAGCCGGTCCGTGGTAGCCTTGTGTGGGCCGATGAGCACCGGCCCCACCCGATGATCTCGCCCCGGTCCATCCTGTCCGTTCTACCCTGCCTGCTGGTCGCTGCCGCGCTCAACGCCCAGGACATCGAACAGGTGGACCTGAAGCGACCTGTCCGGCTCAGTGGAAACCTCAGCTTCTCCATGGAGAACTACTCGGTGTCCGGCATCCCCGCGCGACGTCAGCCCTTCACCTGGACGCTCAGCGGCGCTCCCACGCTCACCGTGCTGGGTGTGCAGATGCCCTTCCAACTCCTGCTGGGCAACTTCGAGAACCGCTTCTACCAGCCCTTCAACCAGTACGGCATCAGCCCGCGGTACAAGTGGCTCACCCTGCATGCGGGCTACCGCAACATCAACTTCCAACCCTACACGCTCGCCGGATACCGCATGTTGGGCGGAGGCGTGGAGATCAACACCGCCTACAAGGCCGATGGCCCAAGAACCGGCCTGCGCTTCGGGTTCATGTACGGAAGGCTGAACCGCAGCACGGCGCTGGATAGCGCTCAGTTCGCCAGCCCGCTCGCCTTCCGGCCGCTGCCGAGCTACTCCCGGATGGCCTATGCGGTGAAGCTCGGCGTGGGGCACGACCAAGGCTACTTCGACGTGAGCTACCTGTACGGATGGGACGTGGAGCGCTCGCTCACCAGCGCCCAGCGCGACAGCGTTGCTCCGCAGCGGAACACGGCCGTGGGCTTCTCCTGGCGGAAAGACCTGTACCGCAAGAACAAGCGAAGGCTGTTCTGGAAGACCGACCTCGGCCTGAGCGCGTACACCCTGGATGACCGGCAGCCCGCCTATGATGTGGGTGGAGAGACCAACCTGGTGCAGGACGTGGTGGGCGGTTGGCTGGGGGCCAAGATCAGCACCCAATACCTCAGCGCAGGCGAGACCAGCCTGAACTATGAAGGGGCTGGCGGCGGCGTGGGCGTGAGCTACAAGCGCGTGGACCCCGAGTACCGCAGCATGGGCGCCTACTTCTTCCAGAACGACATCGAGCAGTTCACCCTGACGCCGCGCCTGCGCCTCGACAGCGGCCGG
>CAUJFM010000306.1 GCA_963169595.1 Bacteroidota bacterium
ACCTGTTGCATGTCCAAAGGAACACATCTTCCCTGCGAAGGTTCACAGCACGGCTCAACTGCCCGACGACCAGCCCGTTGGCCAAGCTGGTGCCGGACGGTTCACCGCGAGCGTACCTTTTGCCGCTGAACCCCGTATGAAGCGCCCATGTATCGCTGGTCCTTCCCTGCCCTGTTGCTCCTTTTCCCTGTACTGCTTTCGGCCCAGGACGTGCTGCACATCGCCGATCCGGCAGCCATCCTGCCGAGCACGGACCTTGGCAAGGAGGCCGGAGCAAAGGCCTGTTTGAAGGAGGCCGGACTGGACGATGCCGTGGCCGATGAGGTGCTGCTGCTGGGCACCACCACGACCTGGCCGGTGGGATTGCGCACCGACAGCGCCCGCACCGCCAACGCAGGGGCCATCCGCAATTACAACGTGCGGCGCATCTGCGAGCACAGCACTGATGCGGGCATGGTCAGCATCGTGGCCGTTCGCGCCTTGGACAACCTGCACATGCCGGAGGACCTGCGCAGCCGGACGGACGTGTACATGCTGGTGCGCTCCGAAGGCTTGTAGGTGGCCGGGACCGCTGTCCAGCGTCCCGCCCCCAGCCGCGGGCCCAGCTGGAGGTCGCTGCCTGCTGCGCGCATCCTCACGCCTGATGCGCTCTTCGCCACGTATGACCTTTCCACCGACAGCGCTGCCCTGGCCGAACTTCGCCGCAACGGGTTGAGCCAACCCGAGATCGAGGCCGTGATCTTCCGCAGCCACGAGCGCAACTGGCCCGAAGGCATGGACAGCTTCAATGAGCGCTACCCACGCCTGGCCGAGCTGAAAGGCTACAAGGCCCGCCTACTGGCGAAATGGGACAACAAGGTGGTGCTGGTGGTGCCGGCGGAGCTCAATCGGAAGGCGCCTGTGGGCCTTCGTCCCTACATGGACATCTACCTGGTCTACGCCGCCACCGCCGTGGAGGTGAAGAGCAAGCGGCGCTGAGCCCGGCTACCTTTGGCGCCGTGCGAACGGCGGAAGTGCTCACCCTGTTGCGACTGGAAGCTGCGCTGGACCTGCGGCAACGGGCTGCGTGGGGCGGCATGTTGCTGTATGTGGTCAGCGCCGTGTACGTCTGTTACCTCGCGGTAAAGGGGCTGTCCCTGCCCGCCACCTGGAACGCGCTGTATTGGATCATCCTCCTGTTCGCGGCCTTCAATGCGCTCTCGCGGTCTTTCCAGCGCGAGGACGGCGGACGCCAGCTCTACCTCTACACGCTGGTGGATCCGCGCAGCGTGGTGGTCGCCCGTTCGGTGTACAACGCACTGACCATGGTGGTACTCAGCCTCCTCAGCCTCCTGTTCTACACCCTCTTCCTGGGGACGGAAGCCTTGGAGCAGGCCGCCATCGGGCAGTTCGTGCTGTCCGTGATGCTGGGCGGCATCGGCTTCGCGGCGGTGCTTACCCTGATCGCGGCCATCGCGGCGCGCGCGGGCAATGGTCTCGGACTGATGGCCATCCTGGGCTTCCCGCTGGTGTTGCCGATGCTGCTGGCCGTGCTGCGCGCCAGCAAGCTCGCGCTGGATGGCGTGGCCTGGAGCGTGACGAGCACCTACTTCGGCGGGCTGGTCCTGTTGGACATCATCACCGTCACCCTGGCCTGGTTGCTGTTCCCGTACCTTTGGCGCGACTGATGAAACACTGGTGGTGGAAGTTCCTGGCGATCGCGTTGCTGCTGGTCGCGTCCATCGCAGCCCTGCGGGTGCCCCTCTCACCGGCTCTTGTGCACGTGTCGCCAAGCCGAATTGCACCGGGAGAGGTGACCATCGAGGTCACCGGGTACAATACCCGCTTCACTGACGGCATGCAGGCCTACTTGGTGAACGACAGCCAGTATGTCTGCCCGGTCCGGGTGGACGTGATCGATGCTTCGCACGCCCGCATCATTGCTGAGGTTCCGGCCGGGATGCGCGCCTCGATGACCGACCTCGTCGTGCAAGGGTTGACGTACCCCGGAGCCTTCTTCACCGAAGGTTTGGGCGAAGGCATCGAACGCGGAGCTTGCGGCCCAAGGGCCAACAAGCTGGACCCGAGCGGCCTGGCCTTCACCTTTCCCAACCGCAGCATCCTGTACGAGAGCATCCGCAACCTGCACTTCCACGTGCCGATGTGGTTCACGATGATCGCCCTGATGGGCCTCAGCGTATGGCACAGCATCAAGGGCTTGGGCGATGGTTCATTGGACCGCGACCGCAAGGCCGTGAGCGCCGTGCACGTGGGGCTCCTGTTCTGCGGGCTGGGCCTGGTGACCGGAGCGCTGTGGGCGCGGGCCACCTGGGGTGCGTTCTGGACCAATGATGTGAAGCTGAACGGTGCCGCGGTCACCGCGCTGATCTACCTGGCCTACCTGGTGCTGCGCGGCTCCGTGGCCGATGCGCACAAGCGGGCCCGGCTCGCGGCGATCTACAACATCTTCGCCTTCATGCTGTTGGTGCTTTTCCTGTTCGTGGTGCCCCGCCTGAACGCCATCGACAGCCTGCACCCGGGCAACGGAGGCAACAGCGGCTTCAACGACCTGGACCTGGACAACCGGCTCCGCGTGGTGTTCTATCCTGCCGTGGCCGGCTGGGTGCTCCTGGGCCTCTGGCTCTATGACCTGCGGGAGCGGACCGCCCGCCTCGCCGAACAACTGGACCGATGAAAAAGACCCTGCTCCTGGCCCTGTTGATGCCGGGCGTGCTACTGGCGAACGCCCAGGATGCCGCGCCCAGCTGGCTGGAGAACAGCCTGTACGGCAACGGCAAGATCAACGCCGTGATCGCCGTGATCGCCGTGATCCTGCTGGGGATCGGGGGATGGTTGTACCGCCAGGACCGCCGACTGAAACGATTGGAGGACGCCCAGCGCAAGGCGTAACGGGCAGCAAGACGCACAGACCATGAAACGCAGCCACATCATCGCCATCGTGATCATCGCCGTGGCCGTCGCCGCCCTGGTGGGATCGCTGTACGACAGCAGCACCTATGCCGACCTGGACCAGGCCATGGCCAACCCCGGCAGGGAGTACCACGTGGTGGGCGTGCTGGACCGCACCCAGGACATCGTGTACGAGCCCAGCCAGAACGCCAGCCTCACCACCTTCACCCTGCAGGACCTGGAGGGCCGCACCTGCAAGGTGTACCTGGCCAAGGCCAAACCCCAGGACTTCGAACGCAGCGAGCGGCTGGTGCTCATCGGCGAGGCCACGGAGGACGGCGTGTTCCATGCCCGGGACATGCTGATGAAGTGCCCCAGCAAGTACAACGAGGAGAACAAGGTGAACGGGTAAAGTGCACGGCGGATTTTTTTCGACCGCTTGCACAACTCCACAAGACCTGTACATTTGCAGCCGCTTCGCTCAACGGCGGAGCAGGATGGACCGGTAGTTCAGCTGGTTAGAATGCCGCCCTGTCACGGCGGAGGTCGCGGGTTCGAGTCCCGTCCGGTCCGCAAA
>CAUJFM010000307.1 GCA_963169595.1 Bacteroidota bacterium
TCGAAATCGGGCATGTAGCCGGCCAGGCGCTCCGCAAAGGCCCGGTCCTTGGCGATGCGGATGCCGTTGGTGTTCACCATCAGGTGGCGGATGGGCTGGCGCTTGGCCGCATCGAGGATCTCGAAGAACCGCGGGTGCACCGTGGGCTCGCCGCCGCTGAGCTGCACCACATCGGGCTCGCCTTCGTTGCGTACCGCAGCGTCGAGCATGCGCTCCACCTCCTCCAATGTGCGGTGCTTCCCGTGCATGGGGCCGCTGCTGGCGTAGCAGATCGGGCACTCCAGGTTGCAGCGGTCGGTGACCTCGATGAGCGTGAGGCAGCCGTGCTGCTCGTGGTCCGGGCAGATGCCGCAGTCGTACGGACAGCCGTAGTGCGTCCGCGTGTTGAAGGTGCGCACCATCTCCCCGGGCTTCAGGTAGTGCCGGCAGCGCTTGTAGTAGTCCACGTCGGTGGCGATGAGCACCTTCTGCGCGCCGTGCTCTGGGCAGCGCTTCAGCATATACACACGCTCATCCTCGAAGACCACCTTGGCATCGATGCGCTTCAGGCACTCGGGACAGAGGCTCAGCGTGAAGTCGTAGTAGGTGTAGGGGCGTTCAGGCATGGGAGGATGCTAACCACAGATGGACACGGATGAACACAGATGAATGCGATGGGCTGGCCAGCGAGGTGTAAAACCACGGATGGACACAGACCTTGCTTCGCCGAAGGCTCCGCGAAGGCGCAGTGCACACAGATAAATGCAGAGGGTCAGAGGATGACGCGTTTCCATTCAAGCTTTGCGCGCTTGAAGTTCAGGATCAGTCCGACGCGATGACCTGTGATGCGCAGGTAGTTGAGCATCTGGCCGAGTTCGTGATCCGTGATGCGGTCGATGGTCTTGGCATCCACGACCACTGACTCCCTGACGATCAGATCCGGCACATAGAACCCGACCTGCTCGTTCTTGTAGAGCACAGCAAACGCCGGCTGCTGTTCGAAGGGGATGCCGCGCAGCCTGAACTCCACCGCCAAGGCGTTCTCATAAGGCTTCTCGAGCAGGCCATGCCCCAGCACGTTCAGCACCTCCATGGCACAGCCAATGACCTCCTCCGTCTCGCTCGCCAGGAGGTAACCGCCTTCTCCCTTCCCTTTCTTATCCGTGTCCATCTGTGTTCATCTGTGGTTGAACTATCAGAGCTCGTGGTTGCAGCCACACCCTGAAGTAATACAGGAGTCCGGCCACGCAGGCCCACTGGATGGAGGAAAGACGGAGGGCGATGATGGGCTGCGGCTTGATGGCCTCCACCGCTAGGCGGAAGAACAGGTAGCCCACCATGAAGAGCTTGAAGCGCGCGCCGTTCGCGAGGGTCCGCCGGCGCTCGATCCCGCGTAATACCACCCACAGCGCACCGAGCCACAGGATCTCGTACAGGTTCGTGGGATGTCGGCGCACGCCATCGCCCAGGTCGATACCCCAGGGCAGGTCCGTGGGCGTGCCGTAGGTATTGTCCTCCAGCCCGCCGAGGAGGCAGCCCACGCGCCCGATCATCATGCCCAGGATCAACGGGTAGGTGAAGAGGTCGCCGCTGCTGGTGCGCACACCGATGGCCTTCTTGGTGAGCTCCACCCCCACCAGCCCACCGAGCAGTCCGCCCACGATCGTGCGGTTGTTGAAGGCGAAGAAGAGCGACCAGCCATCGGCGGCCAGCTTCGCCGGGTCCTCGAGCGCACCCAGCAGACGCGAGCCCAGCAGTGCACCGGCCGCTGCGCCGATGATGATCCACACGCGCTTCGGCTCAGGGATCGGATCGCCCTGCCCCGCGCGAAGCCGCTGGAAGTACGCGTAGCCCACCGCGAAGGCGGCCAGCTCGAAGACCAGGTGCAGCAGGTGATGCATCGCCGCACCGAAGATGGGGAGGAACGCCATCTTTGAGGCGATGCAGGCCGAGTTCATCCTCTACGTGCAGGACCAGCAGCGCAGCCGCGACCTGTACCGGGCGCTGCTGGACCGCGAGCCTGTGCTCGATGTGCCGGGCATGACGGAGTTCGACCTGGGCGGCTGCAAGCTGGGCCTGATGCCTAGCAGCGGCATCGCCCGCATCATCACGCCCGCCTTGCCCCATCCCGACGCCGGGCACGGTGTGCCGCGTTGCGAGCTCTACCTGCGCGTGGACGACCTCGATGCGGCGATCTCGCGAGCGGGGCAGGCCGGTGTTGCCGTGGTCTCCCCCGCGGTCGACCGCGACTGGGGCGACCGTGTGGCCTACTTCGCAGATCCCGATGGGCATGTGATCGCGTTAGCAGAAATGCTGCAGCGATGACCTGGGGTTATCCAACCTCAACCTGCAGGTCGACCCGGTGGGTCGACGCTAAAGGGTCTCCGATGTCGATCACATCCTACGGTACCACCCCTTGATCCGCTCGCGGTCCAGCACCTTCTGCCAATCGGGGCCGAAGGCGTGGTCCCACATGTGCGGAAGGTTGTAGGCCACTTCGGCCATGGCGTCGAGGGTCTTCTCGTCCCAATCCTTGGCCAGGTTGGCGGGCAGGTTCACGCCGCGCTCCTTCACCATGTGCTTGAACTCCTGGACGTACTCGCCATACACGTCCTCGAGCTGGTTGAAGGCCACGCAGTTCGCGAAGCAGTGGTGCATCTCCAGCACCTTTCCCAGGCCGTAGCTCAGCGCGTGGCACACCCCCACCTCGCTGTAGGTAAGGCTCAGGCCGCCCATGTAGCTGGCCACCATGAGCAGTTCGTCGCTCTTGGGGTCGCTGCGGTCGCGCTTCAGGTAGACCTCGCGGCATAGGTCGAGCGCCTTCTCGCTGTAGGCCTCGGCGAAGGTGTTCTTCTTGGTGCCGGTGATGGCCTCCACGCTATGGATGTAGGTGTCCATGCCCGTGTAGAACCACTGGTCGGTGGGCACGGTGGTGATGAGGTCCGGGTCGAGCACGATCTGGTCGAAGACCGTCCAGTCGCACTTGAGGCCGAGCTTCTTCACCGGGCCGGTGAGCACGGCGGTCATGCTCACCTCCGCGCCGGTGCCGCTGATGGTGGGCACGCCGCAGTGGTAGATGCCGGGCTTCCGGATGAGGTTGAGGCCTTGGTACTGCACGCTGCTTCCTTCATTGGTGAACATGAGCGAGAGGGCCTTGGCCACGTCCATCACGTTGCCCCCGCCGATGCCGATGACACCTGCGGGCAGCCCGCGCCGCGCCAGGATATCGTCGCGCAGGCCGTCGATCTGCTCGGTGCTGGGCTCCTTCTCCGTGCTGCAGAAGATGAGCTCGTCGCCTTCCTGCTTCGGGATGCGAGCGATAAAATCGTCCCAGCCTTCGAAATAGTGATCGACCAGGAAGACGAAGAAGCGCTGATGAGCGCCGCGCTGCGGCTCCAGGATCTCGCCCAGCTTGCCGAAGCTGCCGCGGCCGTAGCAGGTCTTGGTGACGGACTTGAAGTTGCGGAACAGTTGCATGGTGCAAAGGAACGCAGCCGGAGGTAGCCGGAGAACTCCCAACTTCACGGCATGGAAATGGGCATCCTGTTCGGCTACACCGGTATCGACCTCCTGCGCATGGCCTTCGCCGCCATGGTGGCCATCCTCTTCCTGCAATCGGGGCTGGACAAGGCCCTGGACTGGAAAGGGAACCTGTCGTGGCTTACCGGTCACTTCGCGAAGTCGCCGCTGAAGGGCACGGTGCCCCTGCTGCTGCCGGTGATCACGGCCATTGAGCTTTCGGCGGGTGCCTGCGCCGGGATCGGGCTGGTGCAGGTGGCCCTGCACGGCGAGCCGACCTTGGGGGCATGGGGCTGCATCCTCGGGGCCCTGGCGATCACCCTGCTCTTCTTTGGCCAGCGCGTGGCGAAGGATTATGCGGGGGCGGCGAGCCTGGTGCCCTACTTTCTGCTGTGCGCTGGGGGGGTGTGGGTGTACATGACGGCCTGAACAGCAGGCCGGATGACCCCGAAGGGGTCAGACCATCTTGAATTGTGTTCTTGATGAATTCGACCCTGAAGGGGTCGGAGCCGGTGTTCTACATTCACCTTCAGTCGAGCTGAGCCCATGTCCACCTATTTCAAACTGCACTACCACATTGTGTTCGCCACCAAGAACCGCATTCCCTGCCTGGACAAGGCATGGCGTCCACAACTCTGGGAATACATAGGTGGAGCAGTGAAAGGGCAGAACGGTGTGCCGCATGGGATCGGTGGCTTCAACGACCATGTGCACATGCTGATCGACCTGCGGCCTACCCACGTTCTGGCCGAAATGATGCGCGAGGTGAAACGATCATCAACCGATTGGATCCGCACGCATACAGGGCTGAGGACTTTCCAATGGCAGGAGGGATATGGTGCGTTCACCGTGGGTTGGAGGGAGAAGGACATCATCAAACGGTACATCGCTGACCAAGAGGCCCACCACGACAAGAAGACCTTCCACGAGGAATATCTGGCCATGTTGAAGGAAGCCGGCGTGGACTTCGATCTGAAATACCTGCCATGAACACGTTCGGGAACGAACACCGGCTCCGACCCCTTCGGGGTCGATAACGCCCGGTTCTGACCGGGCTATAGGGTCTGACCCCTTCGGGGTCGTCAATGCATTGCTGCTGGACTGCACGGTCTGCCGCTTTCGGGATCTTCCGCGCCTCGATGACGATGGACCCCGAAGGGGTCCGACCCTGTAGCCAGCGCGCAGCGCTGGCGTTTTATATACGGTGCATTCGACCCCAAAGGGGTCGCAGCCGGTGTTCGCGTTAGGGACAACAGCGGAAAGCCACCTGATCACCTTCTCAATGGGGTGAGCTCCATCCAATGCACGAGAAATGCCAAGCACTGATCTCAGTTCCCTGCAGTACGCTTCAGCGCGATAGGTACGTCTGCGTAACCGCCATTGAGATCAACCACGAAGTACTGCGTCTCGTAACCCTTCCAGCTGACCTCTACGAACATCCATTGCTTCGGGCAGCGAATGAAGAACCAACCGTCGTAATCACACTGGCCATCCCAAGATCGATCCGGGCGGTGAACCTTGATACGAACGAATGGAATAGGCTCTCCGGTAACCGCATCGACCACCGCTCCTCGGAAGAAAGCATCATCTCGAGCGCTTTGTCCATGGACTTGAGTACTCGTGAGAACTGCCAAAAGGATCACGAGAAAAGCAGAAATCCGCATCGCACGAGCAAGTTAGCCCAAGCAGTCGTGCCGCGTTAGGGATAGCAGCGGAAAGCCCGCAGTGAGGCGAGCCCCGCCTCAAGGCCGGGGGAGCCGCACGAGGACTTGCAGCGGATAGCCCGACCCGAGGCTCTGCGATGGGAACGCCCACATGATGAACAGGAGAACGACCTATTTCCAATGCAGATGCCAGCTGCCTGCCGAATCCCTGTCAACCGTCTCCTGGGATTCGAAGCCAATATGGACGTGACCTCTTGCTGAAGCAGGGTGATTCACGCGATCCAATACGGCCCGTAGTCGCACATGTAATCCATTATCCGTGATCAACCGGTCACGCTCCTTGTCTGTTTGCACGCAGATCCAGTAGACCAGATGCTTGGGGTCAACGGAATAGGCTCCGTACCAGTGTATCCAGAAGGTCTCCGTCGCAACTTTTCGAACCTCCGACCGGATCAGCCACTTGATGAATGTGATCTTGAACCAGAGCGGCCTCCATCCAAGCATCAGGCCCCAGAGCAGGAAGGCACCAACAGCCACGAGGACCGCACTCATGCGATACCAGCGTTACTCGGCAAAGAGTTGTTCGATCATGAGTCACGCGTAGGCGGACTCCATCGCCTTTACGATCGCCGCTTCCATCTTGGTGAGCATCGCATCCAGCTCCTCCGCCGTCCACGTGACGCGGATGTTGAAGCTGATGAGGCGGCTCATGATGGCATCGCTCTTGGGGAACTTCTGGGTCTTGAGATCCTGCGGGAGGCCGAGCTCGTGCGCAACCAGCTTATAGGGCATGCTGAGGCTCTTCACATGGTCCCATTGCTTGATGTAGTGGAACATGTTGTCGTACCAGTAGCCGTGCGGGATGCCGGCCTCGGCGAAGAGCTTCACCGTGGCGCGGGCCACGGCCTCGCTGGGCAGCAGCAGGTGGAAGAAGGTGGCGCTGTCGCCGGCCTCATCGGTGTGGCGGCGGAACTGCAGGCCGGGGATCTTCGACAGGCGCTCCTGGATGATGGCCTTGTGCTTGCGCTGCTGGGCGAGGATGTAGGGCAGCTTGCGCGTCTGGGCCAGGCCGATGGCGGCGTTGATCTCGCCGATGCGGAAGTTGGTGCCCATGATGGGGTGCTGCTCCATGCCCCGGTTGTTGCCGATGTGGTCGTGCCCATGGTCGGCGAACTGCTGGGCGGTGTCCCACAGCTGGTGGTCGTCGGTGATCACCACGCCGCCTTCGCCGCAGGTGTTGATCTTGAAGAAGTCGTAGCTGAAGCTGCCCATGCGCCCGAAGGTGCCGAGCATCTTCCCCTTGTAGCTGCCGCCGAGGGCCTGCGCGCTATCCTCGATGAGCTGGATGTTGTGCTCCTTGCACACGGCCATGATCCCGTCCAGATCGGCCGCGGCGCCGCACATGTGTACGAGCAGCACGGCCTTGGTCTTGGGGCTGATCACGGCGCGGATGCCTTCGGCGCTCATGCACAGCGTGTCGTCGATCTCGGCGAAGACCGGCAGGGCCCCGGCGAGCATCACCGCCTCGATGGTGGCGATGTAGGTGAAGGGCGGCACGATGACCTCATCGCCATAGCCCACGCCGCAGGCCGCGAGCATGGTGCTCACCGCGGTGCTGCCGCTGCTCACGGCCAGGCCGTACTTGGCCCCGCAGAACCTGGCCACTTCGGCCTCGAAGTCCTTCGCCTTCCAATGGCCCTGGCGCTGGGCGTCGTGGTTGAACCGGAACAGGACGCCGGTGTTCAGGACGTCCATCACTTCCTTCTTCTCCTCTTCTCCGAAAAGTTCCGTGCCGGGCATGGTCCAGTGTATTGTGGCCGCGAAGTTAGCAGGCATCCGCCGCAGGCTGACCAAGCTCATGGCC
>CAUJFM010000308.1 GCA_963169595.1 Bacteroidota bacterium
CATGAGCGACGCCATCAAGCACGAGTGCGGCATCGCGCTCATCCGCCTCCGGAAGCCCCTTTCGTACTACCAGGAGCGCTACGGATCGCCCCTCTACGGCCTGAAGAAGCTGTACCTCCTGATGGAGAAACAGCACAACCGGGGCCAGGATGGCGCGGGCTTCGCCACCATCAAGCTCGACCCCGTCCCGGGCCTCAACTACATCGACCGGGAGCGGAGCACCGACAAGCAGGCCATCCAGCGGATCTTCTCCAAGGTGGACAAGGCCTATGCGGAGGCCATCGCCCAGGATCCCCAGGCCGCCCAGGACCCCGAACGGCTCAAGCACATCATGCCCTACCTCGGGGAGGTGCTGCTGGGCCATCTGCGTTACGCCACCTTCGGCCACGACAGCCTGGAGAACTGCCACCCGCGCCGGCGCCTTAACAACTGGATGACGCGCAACCTGGTGGTGGCCGGCAACTTCAACATGACCAACGTGGACGAGCTCTTCGACCTGCTCGTCTCCATCGGCCAGCATCCCAAGGAGCGGAGCGACACCATGACGGTGCTCGAGAAGATCGGCCACTATCTGGATGTGGAGAACGATCGCCTGGCCCAGATCCACCGCCAGTTGGGCTACAACGAGCGGCAGATCACTCCGCTCATCGGAGAGAAGATGGACGTGCGCCAGATCCTGGCCAACAGCGCCATCGATTTCGACGGGGGCTATGCGCTCGCGGGCCTCATCGGCCATGGCGACGCTTTCGTGTTGCGCGATCCCTCGGGTATCCGTCCCGCGTACTGGTATGCCGATGACGAGGTGGTGGTGGTGGCGAGCGAACGCCCGGCCATCCAGACGGCCTTCCATGTGGCCACGGACGAGATCCAGGAGCTCCGCCCCGGCCATGCGCTCATCGTGCGCAAGAACGGCAGCTTCAGCGAGGAGCTGGTCCGCGAGCCGATGGAGAAGCGCTCCTGCAGCTTCGAGCGCATCTACTTCAGCCGGGGAAGCGACCGCGACGTGTACCGCGAGCGCATCGCCCTGGGCCGCTCGGTGGCGCCCGCGATCCTCGAGGCCATCGACCATGATGTGGAGAACACGGTCTTCAGCTTCATTCCCAATACGGCCGAGGTGGCCTGCTACGGGATGCTGAAGGCCATGGATGATCACCTGGATGAGGTGAAGGAGCGGCGGATCCTGGAGCTGGGTCCGTCACCCGATCCGCAGAAGCTGCGCGAGATCCTGGCCCTCCGCCCCCGCTTGGAGAAGGTGGCCATCAAGGACGCCAAGCTGCGCACCTTCATCACCAGCGACGACGCGCGTGACGACATGGTGACGCACGTTTACGACATCACCTACGGCAGCGTGCGCCCTGGTGCGGACAACCTGGTGGTGATCGACGACAGCATCGTGCGGGGCACCACGCTCAAGCAGAGCATCCTCAAGATGCTCGACCGTTTGGGCCCCAAGCGCATCGTGGTGGTGAGCAGCGCCCCGCAGATCCGCTACCCGGACTGCTACGGCATCGACATGGCCAAGATGGGTGACCTCGCGGCCTTCCGCGCGGCCATCGCCCTGCTGAAGGAGACCAAGCAGGACAACATCATCGACGATGTGTACGACCGGGCCCAGGCCATGGTGGGCCGTCCGCTGATCGAGCAGGAGAACGTGGTGAAGGACATTTACCGCCCGTTCACCGCCGAGCAGATCAGCGACAAGATGGCCGAGATGCTCACGCCCGCAGGGATCCGTGCCGAGGTGAAGCTGGTGTTCCAGAGCATCGAGGGTCTGCATGCTGCCTGCCCCGAGCACCAGGGCGATTGGTACTTCACCGGCAACTACCCCACACCGGGCGGGAACCGCGTGGTGAACCGCGCCTTCATCAACTACCGCGAGGGGCGCAACGTGCGTGCCTACTGACCAACGGTCACCAGACGACCGCTCTTCCGCAGTTTCCGCAGGGCCTTTGCCGGACCGGTGATCGTGGCGCCAGGGTGCTCCACAATGCGGCATCCTCTGGCCACCGCGACCTTGGCCTTGGTGTCCAGTTCGAGGACGCCACCGGGCATCACGTGCAACCGGCTGCCATTGGCCAGTTCCAACCGACCGCCTGCGCGGCAGTGCAGGTGTGCACCGCCCGACACCGTGAACGCGGTGGGTGAACTGTACCACATGCGACCGTTCTCCTGCACCGGATCGCTGACGCGGGTGGGCGTTCCGGAACGGTCCAGCAACAGGGTGCTTCCACCGGTGATCTCCAGCGCCTTGTGGCCGTGATAGGGTGGGCGGTGCAGCACGATGGAATCCGCGCACCACCGCACAAAGCCGTTAAGCAGATGGTCGTCGTTGCGCACGCGCACCACGATGTCCCCGTTCATGCGCTGCTCCAGCAGCTCGATGGCGATGCCGTTGAGGTGCACCACGCGGTTGTCCGGCTTGCCTCCCTTGTGCTGCACCCGGCTGTTGTTGCTCAGCAAGGTGAGCGTGTTGGCCGTGGAGGGGTTGGTGGTCATGCCGATGCGTGCGCTGCCCTGCGGGGTGAAGGCATGGCGGGCATCGCCGAAGAAGCTCGCACGGTCGGTCCAGACACCATCGCGGATCTCGATGCGGGGCACGTAGTGCTCGGCCTTGCCCAAGCGTCCATCGCCGTTGCGGTCGTGCATCGGCAGCTCCTGGTCGTGGTTGCCGGTGAGCGGATTCGCGCTGCGGCGGTCCGTGTAGTAGGGTGGCGTGCGGTTCGGGAAGAGGCATTCGAACACCACCGTATCACCGCGCAGACGATGATCGAAGGCACCACCCGCCAGCAGGGGCTTCAGGTAGTCCGCATGCCCGCCGAACACATCGCTGCCGTAGCGGTCATCCCGTGCGATCTGGTGGTAGGCGTAAATGCCTGGTGTGGCCTTGGAGACACAATCGGTCACATCCTCCCAGTGGAAGCGGTCGCTGGCGATGCCGTTGCGGGCCCGCGTCTGGTGGTTCTCCAGCCATATCCACTGGGGGTATTCGTCCTCGGGCAGGTGCGGAAGCCTGATGCGCAGGGCGTCGCCCGTGGTCATGAAGTCGCGCAGCACATACACGCCAGTGTCGCCGTTGTACGGGTCCAGGTCGGCGTTGATCTCCTGCCCCTGCAGGGACCGGGCACGGATGCGGTGCGTGACTCCGGGCGGATGCCAACCCAACCGGTCGCGGTCCCAGGCATTGCCCGTGAGCAGGCTGCTGCTCGATCCGCCCATCATGCTCCAGCCGCCCTGCACGCACAAGGTGTGGCCCATGAACTGCGCGGCGTTGCCGCCCCCAACGTGGAAGTTGTTCCCGCCGAAGAGCAGGTGGTTGAACTCGTGCTGCAGGATCTCGTAGGGCATGGCGTTCATCCCGCCGAACCGGCTCTGTGTGTCGCTCTCGAAGCCGAACAGCTTGCCCGGGCTGCCCGCGTCCACGCTGCCCTGGTTGTGCGTGAGACCGCTGTTGCGGACGATCACCATCACATGGTCGTAGCTGTGCGGATCGTCCGAACCGGACCGCTTGGGCATGCCCGGCTTGCCACCGCGTTGCCACCGGTCGAAGTCCGCCACCGACAGCCCATGTCGAGTCCGCAGACTGCCGCGCTTGTTCGCCTCCTTCACGGCCAGGGCGGCGATGCCATGGGCGTTGGCCACGGTGGGCTGCTCGCTCTCACGGATGGTGACGATCCCATCGATGTAGTCGCCGAGCACCATGAAGCGCCCCAGGGACATGTCGTGGTAATACTGCGTCACCTGACCCTTGTACCGTGCCGCGGGGTGTGGGTCGAAGATGTCATCCTTCCATTTCGGCAGCTGTCCCTTCGGCCAATGTTCGGCCCCGGCGGACTGGGGGTCCTTGCCGGGGTTCACGTCCCAATCGATCTCGGCGAAGATGAGCAAGACCCGGATGGTACCATGTGGCGAGAGCTGCCAGCCCAAGGTGCTGTTGGGTACGTTC
>CAUJFM010000309.1 GCA_963169595.1 Bacteroidota bacterium
GGCGTCGTCGGGCGATACGCCGTTGTGCTCGATCACATAGATCGATGCACCACGGGTGGTGGCCCAATCCAGGCGCGCTTCGCCGATGTGGTCGCTGATGCGGGCACGCAACTTCAGCGGCATGGGAAGCCCTTCCGAAGAGCGCGTGCTGCTGCGCAGGAAGAAACCTGCGCTCAGGATCAGCTCCTCATCTTCGCCTGCAATGCTGGCGACCCCGCCAGCAAGCCTCTCGACGACCTCCTTCAGTTCGCGCTTACGCTTCTCGCGCAAGGCAACTGCGGTGCGGCCGCCATCGGAAGCTGCCGTGATGGCCTCCTCCAAGGCCTGTCGCTTCTCGGCCACCTCGAGAAGAAGAGCGGAAAGGGTGGCAAAAGCAGCGTTGCCTTGCAAACGCGCTTCGATGAACAATACGCGCAGGAGCAGGTCCTTTGCGCTAAGGCGACTCAGTCGCCGTATGATTTTCGACATGGCTTCAGTTTTTACGGGGCTGGATCACACCAGCATCCCGCGGTTCGAGCATCTCGTTCGGCGCATCCGTTCTGCTAGGGATGCACGGGGATCATCCGCCCAGGACCGCTGCCTCCATGCCAGTGCATGATCGGGCAATAGCCTACCTGCCTGTTGTGAACGAACTCAACGGCAAGGCGATCGGAACGGGTCTGGAGCTCGGGCCAGACACCAATGATCAGCGGACGTTCCAGAAGAGGGGCGACCGCGGCGGACCACGGGGATCCCAACGCTCAAGAACAGCGCGCCGGCTCAACGCATGGGCCACCTCCAGCCGCTGCGGAGCGATCCCATCCACTAGACCAAGCACGCGCTTGGCCAAGGCCAACAGAACGGCCACCATCATGAACCGGTCAAAACGGGGGACTTCCCTGCTAAAGGGGATGTGCTTGAGCAGATCGTGAACATCAGGGATGATGCCATCGTGCACGCGTACCCAGTCCTGTTCAACCACGTATTCAATGACGAATAGCTCATCGAAGTGAACATCGCGACGGTACACCCTTCGGGTTGGTTCCTTGGCCGCGAAGAACCCGGCGAACCAACTCCAGATCCGCCAGCCCAGGAAAAAGGACCGCTTGCTACGCTTACAATCGCCCTTTTGACCCGTGCTCGACCCACCGGCTCCATGAACCGATGAGGCGTTGAAGCCCTTGGTGGCCGCAATGTTCGCCATGCCCCCTAAGGCCTCTCCACCAGCCCCTGCCGCATGCGACGAATCACTGGACCTGGCGGCCATGTCACCGGACATTTCAGAAAAGTCACCGAACTCGGTGCCTATGTCATCGAACTTTGCAGAAAAGTCACTGAACTCTGCGGCGATGTTACTGGACTTTCCGACAGAGTCATTGAACTCCGCGTGAAAGTCACCGGACTTGGGGGAAAAGTCATTGAACTCTGGTCCAATGTCACTGGACTTTTCAGAAAAGTCACTGAACTCTCCGGCCATGTCACTGGACTTTCCGGAAAAGTCACTGGACTCTGCGGCCATGTCACCGGACTTTGCGCGCATGTCGCTGGACCTGGCGCTCATGTCACCGGACTTTCGGTGCAGGAAGTTGAGCAGGGAGCGCATGAGCGTTCGTTCAGTGGTTCGGACATGCAAAGGATCGGTCACGCACCACCCTTTTCGGCGCGGTCCGTTCTGCACTTCTTAACGATCAATTGTGTTCATGAAGACAGCATGCGTGTCGAAGCCGATCGTAGTGCGCCACAACGCTCGTTCCAATGCACATGGAGTGGCCGGACCTTGGAACCTAGCAGTTTATCCGGGGCCCGTGTGCTGTAACTCGGACGGATGCCAGGCCCAACACCAAGGGCAACGCCTACCAAGCGACCAGCAGGTGCCGATCAGTGGTGGAACCGCTTCAACAACTTCCAATTCAACGCAGCGCGGAGCAGTCCTTGGCGATTGCTGACCCCGAGCTTTCCGAAGATCCTGGCCCGGTGGGTGTGCACGGTGTTCTTACTAAGCCCCATTCGCTCGGCGACCATGGGATAGCTGGGGTCATCTGGTGCACAGATCTGCTCAATGACCTCCAGTTCGGGCTGGGTGAGGCAGCTGAGCACCCTGGCCCTGCCTTGTGGTTCCTGATCTGCTGAGTGCTGCGCCCCCACGAGGTGCATCGTCATGTGCTCGTTCATGTAGTAGCCTGTGGCGCTCACATGGTCCAAGGCCGTGTGCAGCTCCTCACGATCGATGTTCTTGCCCAGTACACCACGGGCACCCAACCGCACCACTTTGGAGACCACTTCAGGAGTTGGATCAAAGGTCAACATCACTGGTAAGGTGCGCTGCTGGTGGGTCCGCATCCATTCCAACGTGGAGAATCCATCGCGAACGGGCATGCACACATCGATCAAGGCAATGTCCACGTGACCTATTTCCAGAACGGCCTGGACATACTCCTCACCGTTCATGGCCTTCAACACCACCTGACCGTTGGGCCAGGAATGCAACATGGTGGCGATGCCATCACAGATCATCGGATGGTCATCCACAATAGCGATACGAAGTGCTCCCATTGGTTATTGATGCATCAGATGATGGCCTGAAAATAGGCATCCCACGTTAAGTTCCTTCACGACTCTTGAACGATCAGAGTGGATCGATAGCAACTCTGAAGATCTGAGACTATCGGGACCCGGGCCAGAAACGAGGGCTTCCTCACCCGAATTACACCGCCCTCATCATTCACAATGACACCAAGGTCATTGTACGCAATGATGGCCCGTCGGGACCTTATACCATGAGCCTAGTTTGGGCTGGCCGAACAACGGTGCTCCGATGAGCCGCATGGGTAGGCATTGAATGGAATGGTCAAGCGCATTCGATCCAATGGTATGGGACCTCTTCTGCACGGCCTTGATGCCGCCCAGAGAGGGGACCGCGCGGTGGCGACCGCCCCACTGCGCACCCTATCTGGAGCAGACCGATCCTATCGGCCTTACCCGTATTTCATCGTCATCGGCACGATCACCGATAGGACCCGGTTACCACACGCTGCTGTCCAGGACATGAACGCCCTCGGTCGCCTGCTTTCTTGGCGGCACCCGCTGGTGTCCGGTGTCCTGCTGGTGCTCAGTGGAACCCAGCTACGTGGCCAGGACACCACCCATGCCGATACGACGCGCGCAGCGGCCATACCTCTTACACCACCGCGTACCACAGGTACTGTAGAACTGGGAGGCATCTACGGGGCCATCCCGTTCGCTACACCCGGCAGTTCGCTTTGGAACGCCTTCGCCCGGGGCCGGATCGGCGCCGACCTGCTCGGCCTTCCCATCGGGGTACAGTTCGATGTGGGGACCGATGTGCCCTTACGCGGACAGCGGAACAAGGTGCGCTTCTTCTTCGACCCGGCCCGTGCGGCTGAACAGGACCATTGGCGCAACGCCCATCTGCTGCATGCCAAAGAGGACCTGGTGGATTCCCTTGAGCAGGAACGTGCGCGACTGGACCGCATCCTCATCGGACAACAGGCGCGTGTGCTGGCCTTGCGCGAAGCCGCCCAGGTACCCTCTGCGGCACATGGGAGCCTGGACACACTTTCCTCGCCCTTGGATAGTGCAAGCGTGACCATGACCTTGCCTGAAGGCCCCGCGGACAGCACCCGCCAAGCGCTCTTGCAGCGTGCCGACACCTTGGAACAAGGCCTTGGGCGCGTGCGGGAACAGCTGAACGAGGTGAACGCTGCGCTCGAGGCGGCACGCTCCGCTTATGAACTGCAACAGGCCGTGAGCCGCGCCGATGGCAGCAAGCTCTCCTGGCCCCTTCGTTTTGCGCGGGGCATCCGCACCCTGGAACTGGGCACCTGCACGCCGCAGGGCTCTGAGTTCCTCATCAACGGGACCACCCTGCAGGGCATATCGTTCGCCTATGTGCACAAGGACCTGTTCATCGCCATCGACCATGGACGGAGCTTCGATGATACCTGGCGGAACACCGACCCCGTGGGACGGGCCATGGAACAGGTCCAGCGCAGTCTGTTCCTCGTGGACGTACGTGACCTGAACCCGCGCCGGTTGACCGACCTGCGCGTGGGCACCGGCCCGGTGGACGGCACGCACTTCCATGTCGGCTACCTCTATGGGAAACGCGATGATGTGACGGGTGACAGCGCGGCCGTCCCGATCGCCGGCCCCGGCTACCGCACCAATCATGTGGTGGAACTGGATGCTGGTCTGGCCATCAGGCCCGGACATGTCGTGCGGCTTGTGCATGCCCGTTCGGTGGTCCTAACGGCTCCTGTGGATGAGGCCAGCGATGTGGCCCGTCCGTCGGTGAACGACCTGTTCAACGAGGGTGCCGAACAGGCCTGGAAAGCCTCTTGGACCTCCGACCTGCACCGCACAGGAACAAGGCTGGCCGCTGAGGGGCGGTACATCTCGCCCTGGTTCCAAAGCTTCGGTGTCGGCTTCCTGCGCAGTGGCACGCGCGCCGGTGAGCTGCGGGTGGACCAGACCCTTGGCCAGCGGCTACGCGTTCGGGCCAAGGGTACGCTGGAGCAACGCACGGTACCACATGCCGAGGAGCAAAGGACCATGGACCTCGTGCGGGGCCAGGTGGGGCTCTCCTGGAAGCCGCTCAGGGTACTAACCCTCCATGCCACCTACCTGCCGGTGGTCACCCAATGGGCGGACGGGCCCCAGAGCCGCACCGACTGCTACCAGGCAGGGGTTGAAGTACGGAAGCGCTGGCGTGGAACGGTGCTGTTCATTTCGGCCAACAGCGGGCTCTACCAATGGACCGCATCCCCGGCCCCAGGCCAGGAGGTGTGGAACCATGGGCTCAGCAGCACCCTCACGATCCGCGAACGGTGGAACCTGGGTGTGTCCTACACCACCCTCACCACGGTCGGCACCGATACCCTCCCCCCTGCCGGGAATCTGGGGATCCGGGCCGGTCATCGGGGCAAGGACCTGACCATTGAAGCGTCCGCACAGCTGCCGGTGAGCGGGCCATCCGGCTGGTGCCTGGTGGCCCAACGGCCCATCGGAAAGGCCCTGCTGCTGGGCCTGCGGGGCGAACGCTTTGCCAACTACCCCACGCTCTACAACGAGGGCAGCTCCACGACCTCCCCCACGGACCAAGCGTGGAGCATGAGCCTGACCTATCACTGGTGAACCCATGATCAGAAGCATTCCTCGACCACTCCTGCTGGCCATGCTCCTGATCGGAGCCCGTGGAAGCGTAGGGCAGGTCACCATCCAAAGCGCCTCGATCAACGGCGAACTGCTCACCCCCACCACGCTCTACCACCTGGTGGTGATCAATACGGGAGCGCCGGCCATGGTGCGGTTGGATGGCTTTGTACGCACGCGCCAGGGTGAACAGGTCGTCGCCTTCCGTACGGCGGAACAGCTGCTGCCATCGGGCACGAGCACGTGGACCGCTTCCAGCTCCACCATGCAGGCCTTCAATTATGGTGCTGGAGAGGCAGGCCGCACAGCCCGTGTACACCAGCGCCTGCCCGGCGGTCAGTTCACCTGGTGCATCCGCATCAACTCGGATGCCGCCGAGACCGGCGACGAATGGTGTGATGACCTGGTGATGGAGGACCTGTTGTACCTGGACCTGGTGATGCCTTGGCACAAGGATACGATCGATGAAGTGCGACCGGCACTGACGTGGACCATCACCGGCTCACCTACGGCCGTGGCGGCGGCCAAGGTGCGCATCACCCTGGTGCCCATGTCCGCCCCGATGAACGCCGCCCAGGCTTTGGCGGCCGAGGTCCCGCTCTTTAACGTGAACGACGTGACCCAGCGCACGCTCCTCTATCCCCCCGGGGCCCCGGACCTGCAACGCGGCCGTTGCTATGCCTGGCAGGCCGAACGGGTGGTGGATGGCCGCGTGGCGGACCGCTCGGAGCCGTGGAGCTTCTGCGTCCGCGACCTGCCCAAACCCCAGGCGGACAAGTACGTGCTGCTGGACCGCATTGAACCGGGCAGCGTGTACCAGGCCGTTGATGACCGCATCTACTTCCGGTATGATGAGCCCTACGCCTCCACCGACCTCCGCTGCGTGGTGCTCGGCCCTGGTCGGCGAGAGCTTGTGCCGGATGCCCGTAACGAGAGTGCCGGCCCCGGGACCACGTTGAGCAAACAGGCCGGTGTGAACCTCTACGAGCTGGACCTCTCGCCCTATGCACTAAAGACCGGCATCTACACCCTCCGCGTGCTGGACGGAAAAGGCCGGCACTATGAACTACAGTTCAATGTACCGCGATAGGACAATGAAGGCCTCCTCCAAACGCATCATCCTGTTCACCTGCGCCACAGCGGTGGTCCTGGGCTTGCTGGCCATGCGCAGCCTGGAACCCGTTCCAGCGACCAATGAGCAGGCGGCACCACCGGAAGTCATCAACGAGCCGTCCATCTGGAACAGGCTCTTCAACACCACCCCTGCGCCCTTGGCGGATTGCGCGGCCCTGCGCAACTGGCTGACGGAGCACCCCGGAGCGTTCGTCAGCGTTCAGGAAAGGTCCGAGTTTAAAGCGGAGCTGCACTATCGCCCGGCATCGTGCACAGCCTGCCTGGAACTGGGTGATGTGCAGTTGACCGAAAAGTCCTTTGTGGAGCGGAACAGCGAACTGGCCCATAGCGACCAATACGTGCTCCGGCTTTACCCGAAGGATCGGGACGGCGACCTGTCCAAGGTGGATGAGACCTGGATGCCCAGCGTGATGGAGATCGTGGGCACGGATACGATCCCATGCGCCTTCCTTCATGTGGAAACGCTGCCTCCCGGGGTGCCCTACCGGTCCGTGCTCCTGGGGTTCGACAGATCTCAGGACGAACAGGACCGCCGATTGGTGATCCGCGACACGGGGAACCTGTTCGGCGGCGACCTCCATTTCAACCTGCCTACTGGCGGCCCTCGCGCACTGGCCGAGGCCCTCAACCCAACCGTACGTCCATGACCACGAGCCGACACACCCAGATCACCGCTGCGGGACTGGCGCTGCTGATGCTGGCGGACATCGTGTGCCCCACAGCGCTGTATGCCCTTAGCACAGGACCCACACAGCCGGAGGTGCAGGGCTTCACCCCGGCCAGCGCCACCAACATGGTGGACCTGTTCACGGGCGATGTCTCCTACAACATCCCCCTGTTGGATGTGGAAGGCTACCCGGTGAACCTCGCCTACAGCGGTGGCATCGGCATGGAACAGGAGGCCAGCTGGGTGGGCCTGGGATGGAACCTCAGCCCCGGCCAGGTGGAGCGCAACATGCGCGGCATCCCAGACGACTTCCGCGGCGACGAGATCGTACGCACCATGAACCTGAGGCCGAACAGGACCTATGGCCTTGACTATGGCGTGGGATTTCAGCTGTTCTCGGTTCCGACCCTGTCCTTGGCGGGTGACTTGAACTTGTCCGCATCACCGAGCTTCAATACCTACAGCTTATTCGCCTTTGAGCTTGGTGTGAGCATGTCCATGCGCTCGACCAAGTCCAACAAGCCCTCGTTCAATGGGGGGCTTGGGTTCACCTCTAGTTCCAATGCCGGCCTTCGGGTTCAACCGCGAGTGGGCTTTGACTTTGCACAGAACACGCATGATGGCGTGAACTCATCTGTTGGCCTCAACTTCGGTTTGAACATCGATTCCCGTCAAGGCCTCACGAACATGACACTCGGAGCGTCGGTGAATGCCAGCAGGGATACCGAAAATGCCAAGCAAAGGCAAGCTCTCGATAAAGCCGTCGCTGACGGACAAAAAACCGACTTACCATCAGTCAGGTCAGCAAAACTGCAAGCCAGTGCTGGTGTTGGAAGCAGCTTCAACTTCGGCGCACCGTCATTTTCGCCGCAGATCGGCCTTCCCATGCGGAACACCAGCATGTCGTTCTCCTTTACCTGGGGAGGCGCATTTGCCGGGACGCATGCGAACATGACGCTCGGTGCCTTCTACAGCGAACAGCGCCTGGCCTCCACCGTGCGCCGCACGCCTTCGTATGGCTACATCCACCACGATGCCGGGCAGATGAACGACCATGCCCAGCTGGACCACAACCGCGAAAAGGACGGGCCCTATTCACCCGACCGCCCGGCCTTGGGTATCGCGCAGCTCACGAACGATTTCTTCTCCGTCAGCGGTCAGGCCGTTTCCGGTAGCTACCGGGCCTACCGAGCTGAAGTGGGCCATGTGTACGACCCGGAGGTGACCAGCGGCGGCTCCGGCGGTTCGGCAGGCCTGGATATGGGGGCGGGCCTCATCGCGCATGGGGGCGCGCGCATCATGGTGAACTCCTCCAACTCCAGTTCCGGTCGTTGGAGCATGGGGTCCAACCAAGCGGGACAGCGCCTCCGCTACCGGTCCTTGGCAGACCGTCCCGAACTGGAGCGGGTGTTCTTCCGGGAAGCCAATGAACCCACCGTGGAACAGGATTCGTCGCTGTGGGTGGAGCTGATGGGCGACAAGGCCGTGCGCTTCGAAATGCCCAGCATGGGAGCGTATGCCAACCGCTTGGGCACCGAGGTGACCGATGGCAGCACTTCCAGCACCATCCCCACCACCAACTACCGCACCAAGCGCGAGCCCCGCGGACAGCTCTTCACCTACCTGGACCATACCACCGCCACCCACTTCGGGCTGGTGCCACCGATCGACCACGGGACCTTCACGCCGCCCGACCATCACATGAGCGAGGTGACCGTGATCGACAAGCAAGGCGGGAGGCATGTGTACGGCATCCCGGCCTACAACATGACCCAGGTGGAAGTGGAGTTCAACGTCGCAGGAGAAACGGGAGAGCCGAATGGACATGCCAACTACATGCCCGAAGAGAACTCCATCGACAACGAAGCAGGCCGCGACCACTATTACACCCGGACGGAGACCCCGGCCTACGCCTATGCCTTCTTGCTCACCGCCATGCTCTCCTCCGACTACTCGGACGTGGACGAGATCCAAGGCCCCAGCGATGGAGACCTGGGCAACTACACCAAATTCGATTATGTGAGGAAGCACACGGCCTTCCCCTGGCGCACACCGGCAACGACCGTTGAGAACCAGGGCCGGTACCTGAAAGGCAGACCTGCTGTAGCGGACGACGACAAATGCACCTTCGTTCACGGCACCAAGGAGGTCTACTACCTGAAGACCATCGAATCCAAGAACTACATCGCGGTCTTCCATCACGATGACGACCCCAACACGATCACGGCGAACCGCAGGAAGGATGCCCGTGGGGTGGCAGAGAACGGCACGATCACGAACGACCGCTCCTGCAAGCTGGACAGCATCTCACTGTACGAGAAGGCGACCTATCTCTACGCCGTAGAGAACGCGCAAGCTCTGCCCGCTCCCATCAAGCGGGTCCATTTCCGGTACGATTACAGTCTGTGCAAGGGAACACCCACCAGCGCGGACCCGGACCAAGGCAAGCTGACCTTGAAGCGGGTCTTCTTCACCTATGGCGTTTCGCGCATGGGGGTCACTGCACCCTATGAGTTCGATTACCCCGACCCCAATCCGAACTACTCTCCGGTTGCACAGGACCGATGGGGCAATTACAAGCCTGCCGGGCTGGTATCGAACGATGATTTCCCTTATGCTGAACAAGACCCTGCCACCGCCGATGCCCAAGCCGGTGCCTGGCAATTGACCTCGATCCGCCTGCCTTCCGGTGGCCGCATCAACCTCACTTACGAAGCGGATGATTACGCCTACGTGCAGGACCGGCCTGCCATGCGCATGTTCGCCATCAAGGCGATCACAGACAGCCCCACATATGACCCACCCTCAGGAAATACAGTGAACATCAGGGACGGCAATAGGTTCCTCTGGATCACTCCTCCGCCCGGGGCTGGACCCAATGCCATTGAGGACATGGTAGCCGGTGTGGAGCACCTGTACTTCCGCAGTTTGATCGAGATCGATCCGGACATCGATAATGTCATACCGACATACGTCGGGGACTACGTCAGCGGTTATGCACAAATCGGGGAACGTGACTATGATGCGGTCAACAACCTCTACTACATCGAACTGAAGGCAGTGGACATCGATGACGGAGCGTCCGATGAGGTCAACCCCATTTACCGCGCTGCCTTGGAATACGTGAGGGTGAACTACCCTGAGCAGATCGCCACCTATGGCGTGGACGATTTTACGTCCAACCCCTCCCCGACCCTTTCGCTGTTCACGTCCGTAGCCGGCTCCGTGTTCAACTTCATTTCAGGCTTCGCTGACTTCTTCATGGGCCCCAACGAAAGTTTGCTCGAAAACAAGCCTGACCTGGCGAAGACCCTGGTACTGGAGAAGAGCTACATCAGGCTGAACGAACCGGACCACAACAAGAAGGGCGGTGGGCACCGAGTAGCCCGTGTGGAGTTGAAGGATGAATGGCAGGCGATGGAGCTCGCCGAAGCGGACAGGACCTACGAATACGCCCAACAATACACCTACGGCGACGCGAACGGTTCGTGGGGTGTTGCCGCCTTTGAGCCGATGGTAGGCGCTGACGAGATCCCGCACCGGCAACCGGTACACTACACGGAATCGCGGATGCTGAGCCCCGATGACCGGTTCTACATGGAAGAGCCCTTCGGCGAAAGCATGTTTCCCAGTCCGGTGGTGGGCTACTCGCGCGTGGAAGTGAAGGATGTGGTGCCTGAAGGTTTAGAAACGACACAAGGCACTGGCCGGGTGGTGCATGAGTTCTACACCGCGCGGGACTTCCCCACCATCGTGAGCCGCACGGGCATCCAGCCGGAGCGGCGGCAGAACAACGCCAACCTCCTTTCGCTGCTGGGCTTCAAGAAGATCGACCACATGCATGCCAGCCAGGGCTTCGTGGTGGAGACCAACGACATGCACGGCAAGCCCAAGAGCACGGCCGCCTATCCGGAGAACAGCGACCTGGCGGTGAGCTATGTGGAGTACCACTACCGCACAAGGCCCTATGGCAGTGCCCTGCGCCTGGAGAACGTGGAGACCACCATCGACCCGAACGGCACCATCTCCCGGACCACCATTGGACGCGACCATGAGTTCGTGGCGGATACCCGGGAATTCGTGTCCCGGGGCATCTCCGGCGGAGCGGACGTGAAATTCGAACTGCTTTACGCGTTCATCGCCGCCATTCCAGTACCCCTCTACCTCCCCAAGATCTCCACCGAAAGCACCCGCTTCCGCACGGGGGTGATGGTGAAAAAGATCCATCGCTTCGGGCGCATCCACGAGGTGGTCAAAATGGAAAATGGTTCGCGCGTGAGCACCGAGAACCTGGCCTACGACGCCCTCACCGGTCAGGTGCTGGTGACTCGCACGTCCAACAACTTCAAGGACCCGATCTACAACATCAGTTTCCCGGCCTACTGGCATTACGACGGCATGGGACTGGCCTATCGTAACATCGGCGCCACCATCACGGCGAGCGTTGGCGCGAACGGGCAGTTCAGCCATGCCCAAGCGCATCAGCTGTTCGTACCGGGCGATGAACTGGCCCTGTGGCCATCGGGAGGCGGCACGCCGCAGAAGGCCTGGGTGGAGGACCGCAGCAACAACACGGTGACCCTGATCCAACGTACCCAGGAGGCCATACCCGCCGGCAACTACCGCATGATGGTGCTTCGTTCGGGCCGCCGCAACATGGCCGAGGCCCCGATGATGGAGATGACCACCATGCGCAACCCGCTGGACGGGCTATCGGGCAACCTGTACCGCGAGCTCATCAACGCCAGCGCCATCGAGTACGGCCAGGAATGGACCACCGAATGCCTTTGCCTGGACGGCCAGGAGGCAGGCCCACCCCTGAACCGCTGGGTATTGAACCAACGCGGTGTCTGGCGGCTCAGCAAGGAGAACGTCTGGCTTACCGAGCGCACCCGGAGCGTAGCGAACAACAACTCGAACATCCGCCGCGACGGCGTGTACACAGCGTTCGACCCCTTCTACAAGGTCCAGAACGGGCAATGGGCCAAGGACGAGAGCGGATGGACCACCACGCGCACGGTGACCCATTACAGCAATGCCGGGCAGGAGCTGGAGAACAAGGATGCGCTCGGTCTGTACAGTGCCGTGAACATCGGCTACAAGGGTACCCTGGTGAAATCGGTGGCCCGCAATGCCCAGTACCGCGAAACGGGCTTTGATGGGTTCGAGGAGACCACGCCGGTGAACTGTGCCGACCAGCACTTCAGGCTGTATGGCGGCCCAGGGTCCATCATGGATGGCATCGCCCACTCAGGTCGGCGAAGTTTAAAGGTGACCAGTACCACTCCGGTCTCCTTTGTGAGGACCAACACCGCCTGCGACCCCGCTGGATGCACGCTGCAATTGACCATGCACTACGGGGTGCTCGCCATTACCGGCGCACAGGGCAATGTGACCCTGAGCGCTGTGCCTGTCCTTGGTATGCCCACCCTGCTCCCATCCGCCACCGGTGGCACGGTACAAGGTGCCACTCCGTGGACCATCACTATCGTGGCCACCGATGCTGCCGGTTGCACGGTTCAACAACAATTCAATTCAGAGGACTGATGCAGGCTGCATACCAAGTACGAGCCCAGATTGCCCTTGCATTGGTCCTGGGAATGGTGTGCGCTCGAGTTGCGACCGCGCAGGCCGTGATCATCCATCCACCGGGTGACCAGACCTACGATTGCGAGCATGCCATCCCCTTTTGCAATGATGTGTCGTTCGCATACGCTCCGGGCAACTCTACAGCACTGTGGTTCAGCTTTACCGTTGCCTATGCACAGCAGGTGGAGGTACGCATCCACGGCATCGTCAAGCTGAAGCTCCATCTGGTCGACCGCCCGGAGACACCCTGCGATGGGCTGGACTGCAACACCACAGCCAACGATACGATGAGCTGCGATGTCAACCCGCCGGACATGTCCTGTGGGTTCAACCTCTTCCTACAACCCGGCACCTACTACATCTGCACAACGACAGCACCCAACGAGGACTATTACTTCCTCGACCTGATCCAAGGCGACCTGGGCTGTGCACAAACGGATTGCGAGGATTGCCTGCCCGGATTTATGCCACTGCCCGGTGAGGACTACGTGGTGAGCGCCTGGGTGAAGCAGGTGGACGCTCCCTTGGGCACCTTGAACTACACCACACCAGCGGTGACCGTGAGCACGCCAGGTGGCGCTCCGGACCTGACCTTCAGCCCCAGCATCGATCGCCCGGTGATCGAGGGTTGGCAGTTGATCGAAGGGCGGTTCACCATGCCCTTGGGCGACTGGCCGTTCGTGATCACGCTCAAGTGCTCCACCGGTGATTGCCTGTTCGATGATGTACGCGTGTTCCCTGAGGACGGCAGCATGAAGTGCTATGTCTATGATGCCGTGAACCTGCGCTACGTGGCCGAGCTGGACGAACGCCACTTCGCCACCTTCTACGAGTACGACAACGAAGGCCGCTTGGTACGGGTGAAGAAAGAGACCGAGCGCGGCATCATGACCATTCAGGAATCCCGGCAGAACGCCTCACACGTTGCCCCATGAGCTACCGTTCCCTCCTTGCCCTGCTGCTGCTTGCCACCAGCGCCACTGCCCAGGAATGGCGCACCGTGGACCGCACGGAACTGGCCGCCTCGCTGGATGCAAGCGCCGCGAAGTTCAAGGCCTACCCCGCCTTTGAGTTCCGGAGCACGATCATGGCCTATACCAACAGTACCGACCGTGAACCGGCCGAACGGACAAGCACGGTGGTCTGGAAGATGGGTGACGGCGCGAAGGCCGAACACCTGGGCGTGATCAGCTATCAGAATGCCAAGCTGAACGTGACCGTGGACCCCGAGGAGCAACTGATCATGGTGGCCGAACCGGTGGACTTCTTCGCACCGCTGGGGCCGAACTACCGGGACATCGTGTTCGAGGCTGCCGTCAGCATCGGCAAGATCACCGAGGCCACCGGCGTGCGCTACCGTGCGCGCTTCGCTGCCGGTGCCGACTTCGAGATCATCGAGTTCGCGTTTGATAAGGAGGGTTGGCTGCGACGGGTCGAAGCTCACTGGGGGCGACCCGTGGCCCTGATCCCGGACAACGCGCTCTCCGCCTTGGTAACCCCCAAGGTGGTGCTGGAGCTCGGCCTGCCCAAGCGCCTGGCCCCTGGCGCTGTGAACGTATCGCCCGACCAGGCCGTGGTGGTCGCCAACGGAACCCTTCAGCCCGCCGGGCCCTACCAAGGCTACACCCTCATCGATAACCGCCTTCACCCATGAACGTGCGCCGATCCGGTAGCCCGATGCGTCGCGCGGCGATGCTGCTGGCCTTGAGCCTCCCGGCCTTGGTGGCCCTGGCCCAGCCTTCCATCGAGTGGACGTACCCCTGGCCAGGGGATACCTCCGTGGTGGTGAGCAAGAACGACAGCACCACGCTGGCGTGGAACAGGCCTTCCGGGGTCATGGTATCCTACGGCATCGCTGACCGCATCCTGCTGAAGTACGATCCACGCCGGTCGCTCACAACCACCCCCATGGACGTGCACGTGACCATCGGGGTCCGGGCCCTGACCAATCCCGACCACGGGGCCTACAACGCCGGGGACGATAGCACCACTTACCAGATCATCGACCTGTACATCGGCGTACGCGGGGCCGACCTGGCACCTGCCGGACTGAATCGTGCGCTGGACCGCATCGACCAAGCGGGCAAGCACTTCAGCAATGCGCACGCGTTCACGGTGAAATTGCTCGACATTGAAGTGAACGACGGAAGCGGCTACGTGGGTGTGAACGAACTGCCCAACGGGGTCTACTTCGACCTCTATCTGTTATGGCGCCGCGACCCACCCCTCAACCTCTCTTCCGGGCCTGGCAATCCAGCCTCCACCTATGTGGCCTGCACGGGCAGCGGCACGGTGAGCAACGCCTACGAACTGGAGCTGAGCTGGAGCGCCCAGTCCGGCGCCTTGAAGTACGATGTGGAATGGACCTGGGTGGATGACTACAACGACGTGCAGGCCACCGGCACGGTAGACCCTGATGAGCTCTCCATGTCGGCCATCCACTACGACCTGGACCGCAACGCCAGCCGTGCCACGGTGAACTCCACGCAGACCCACTACCGGCTGCCCCTGCTCTACGACCGGGGATACATCGTCTGGCGGGTGCGCAGCGTGGGCGCTGCCCCGGGCCAACCGGGGCTGTTCGTACACACCGCATGGTCGGGCCCTGGAACACCCAGCGGCATGGTCAGCACCATCACCCCGCCGGCATTTCTTGTGCCGGTTGAGGCCCACCATGCCAGCAAGAACTGGCAGGTGACCACCAGCTTCGCCGAGGAAGGCAAGCGCAAGGAGGTGATGACCTATGCCGATGGCACCAGCAGGGCCAGGCAGATGGTGACCCGCAACAACTCCCTCTACGTACCCATCATTGGCGAGACCGTTTACGACGCCACCGGGCGCGCTGCGGTGCAGGTGATGCCCGTGCCCAAAGTGAAGGATGGCTGCCTGACCGCAGGACAAAGCTGGGCGCCGATCAATTACAACCCGGACTTCAACATGGAGGATAGCCTGGGCTCCTCCAGCCGGTTCGACTATTGGGACCTACAGTTGCAGCCCAATAGCTGCGACCTGCAGGCAGGAGCATTGCACACCGTGAACGGAGCAGAACGCTATTACTCCGAAGTGTTCGCCACGGACAATGCGGCGATCATAGATGTACCGGACCACCTGCCCCGTGCAGAGGGCTACGCCTACGCACAGACCCAGTACACGCGCGACAACACCGGACGTGTGCGCAAACAAGGCGGTGTGGGGGCCACCTTCCAGCTCAACGGCCATGCCACCACCACCTACTACGGCAAGCCGGAGCAGATCCAATTGGACCGCCTGTTCGGCTCCGAGGCAGGCTACTCCATGCACTACCAGCGCATTGTTACCGTGGACCCCAACGGCCAGGCCTCGGTGACCTATGTGGACATGTTCGGACGCACGGTGGCCACGGCTCTCTCCTGCCTGGACCCCATCAGCGGTCTGGAAGAGCTGGAGCATGAGCCTGTCGAACTCACCACGGACCTGTTCTCCGGCCTGCGCAGCACCTCCCCTCAGTTGGGTCAACGGCGGGGCGACGAGCTCTTCTTCACCACCCAGTTCGCGGTGGCGTGCTCGTCCACCTATGAGTTCACCTATGGTGTACAGCCGCTGACGCTCCAGGACCCCTGCTGGGGCAATGAGCCCCCCTTGTGCCCGAACTGCGTGTACGAGCTCACCATCCGGATCGTGAATGAGTGCGGCGAGCAGGTGTTCCAATACCCTCCTGTCAATGCGCCGGCCATCGTTGGACACGTGCAGTCCAGCGGACCGGAAGGCCTTGTGCCCAGCTTCATCTGCTGGGAGGAGGGCCCCGCGTACTACACGGCCACAGCTGCCGACCTGGACGTGAACCTGCCCCCGGGCGAATACACGCTGACCAAGAGCCTTCGCCTCCACGCGGGTGCCCGCGACCACTTCGTGCAAGAACTGCTGGACCCCGCCAACAACGACACCGCGTGCTTCCGGACCCTGCAGGACTTCATCGACGAGGCCCTGCGGAACGTGGACCTGGGTGACTGCAACGTGGGCTGTGCCGAATGTTATGAAGTCTTGGGCAGCCTTGGAGAGTTCCTGGCCAGCGGGCAGGGCACCGAAGCTGAATACCGCGCCCTTCGCCAGGAGTGCGATGAACTGTGCCGGGTGGACAGCTGGTGCGATGTGCTGCTGATGAACATGCGCGCCGACATGGAGCTGCAAGGGCAATATGGCCGCTTCACGTGGGATGGTCTGAGCACTACCCTGCCCGAATTCCCTGATCGTACATCGGTGTTCATTCCGGAGAGCAATGGCTTCTCCATCTTGAAAGACAAGTTCATCAACACCACCACACCAACGGCTTGGAACGAGATCGACTGGGGCGTGGCCCTGTGGCGCCAGCCCTGGCTGGAACTGGACGGGCAGGTGTTCCAGGAATACCGTGACATGAACGGTGATCCGGCGCGGATCCCGGTGGAACCCAATGACGCCAACTTCACACCGGCGGTGGTGGATGTGACCGCCGTGGTGCAGGAAGATACCAACACCTGGACCACCACCCCACAGAACCTGGCATTGGTGCAGGACTTCCTCGATGCTTGGGAAACCGGCTGGGAACGTTCGTTGGTGCGCTTCCACCCGGAGTATTGCTACTACATGGACTGCAGGCAATATGGCCAACCCTACAGCACGGAGAACGACCCTGACGAGCCCATCAACACCAGCGATGCGTTCGATGGCAAACTGACCCGGGCCAATACCGTGAGCGAGGCCATTGACCTTGGCCTTATCGACAATGTATCCGGTCAACCCTTGTTCCTCAGTAGCGATCCGTTCATCACGAATAGCAGTTTCGCCCCCTATGGCGCCGAGCTACAAGATCGGATCAACCTCTACTACTCTGCAGGCGGGACCAATTACAGCATGGTGCAGATGGCTGCCATTACGGCTCGCTGCAACGGGGTGTACACAGGTCCCTTATGCGATGATTTCGGTAGTACGGCGACCGACGATGTAAAGGAGGCGGAATGGGCGGCCCTGCGTGGTTTCTATCGGTCCGTGAAGTACCAACTGCAGTTGCGCCGCGCTGAGGAGAGCGTGAAGGATTGTGCGTGCGCCGGTCTGAACTTCTGCATCGGCGAGGACAATACCAACAATTGGTGGCATCGCATGCGGGCGTTCGGTGATGAGCCTTGGTGGCAACATTGGGACACCCACCCCCAGTGGATGAGTTGCCAACCCTGCAATGTGTCGCGTTACCCGCACTACATCAACAAGGACAAGCGGGTACACGATCCGGGCCAGCTACCGGGCCTGCACCAAAGCCCCATGGAACTGGCCTACCAGAACTTCCTGCAGACCGGGCAGTGCCCGCTGGCCACAGCATGGGTACAGTTCTTCCAGGAGCTTGCCATGCGCAGTGATGAGATACTGGCCTATGGCGGCACCCTCTCCCTCCAAGATTCACCCGGCTGGACCGCGATCTACCTCGCGCTGAACAACATGGAGATGGGCACCACCCCACCTGCGGCAAACCTGACGGTACTAGCGATGGTCACCGGTGTGCAACTCTCCACGGACAACGGATGCACCGTGACGCTGAACACCCCCACTGCGGCCGTGGACTTCGCATGGGACCGCATCACGCACATCGGCACCCTGGTGGCCGACCCCAACACGTCTGACTTCACGCTGCATGTGTATTACAACCAAAGCGATGGAATGCCAGCGGTGACCGAGGTGGACGGCGTGATGTGCGCGCTTTTCGATCTGGCACCCTGCAATTTCCCGCGGGTCTGCGAACCCAACGAGCTGGCCTTGGGGGTTCAGGACCTCTTCAACATGGTGAAGAGCGGTGGCCAATGGATGTCCTCCCCGCTCGCGTTGAACAGCTATGTGCCACCGGGTGCTTCGACACCGGTGCAGGACCTGCTCAGCCAGTCCGTTACGGCTTGGTTCAGCACCACCCCAGCCCTGAGCTGGAGCTACGCTGGTGCAGGGCCCAGCATCTACGTGCGCGACCTGAACGCAGCGGGTACGGTGCGGTTCCGGTTCGACATCCTGGAGGCCGAACCATCCACCTTTGCCTTCGACGCTACCGCTTGGGGCACGGTGGCCTACTTCGGCAACATCACGGGCGACCACGAGAACTTCTTCACGATACAGGGTTTCGATGGGAGCGGCAACTTGAAGGTGACCCTGCGCTGCCAGGCCTGGTTCGAGGATAACGGCGCAGTGCAGCCGGTGGCCCTTGGCCTGTGCGGCCTGCCGGAGAACGCCCTCTGCACCGGTCCGGAGTACACCCTGGACGACCAACTGGCACAAGTATTCCAGGACCTGATCTACGGCACGGGGCTGGATGCCGCGACCGTGGACCTGTTCAGCAGCCCGAACATGACGGACGCGCTGGCGTGGGAACTGTGCCCACCCGCACCGGAGGCACCAACACCCATCCAAGTACTGGGCACGGTGGAGAACTCCTCGAACGAGTTCAAGGTGGATGTATGCGATTGCCTCACCGTGGTCGGGCCGAACAGCGGAGGTCTGCCTATTGGCACTGGACTTGATCTGGAGGGAGCTTACCCGGCTGATCTGACCACGGAAGGGACCTTCACCACGCTCCACATCCCCATACTTCCCGATGGCCTTCAGTACGTGGAGATCAAGACCAACTGCACCCCTTTTCAAACCTGCGATACCTGCCGCACCGAACCCAATTCGGCACAGAGCCTTATTGGTTTGACGGAGGAACAGTTGCTGGCACAAAAGATCCTGCGCACGGACAGCATCTGGTTCGACTTCCAGGACTACCTCGCTGCCGTGGACTCCCTGAACGAACGCCTGGGGCTGGCCCCGGCCGATAGCGGCCATGTTGAGCCGCTCGGCTACGGCGAGTTCCGGCGTAAGGGCTACTGGCACAGCCTGAAGGCCTACCAGCACTACCTCCGCAACTACAAGCCGAGCATTGATAACCCCACCCACCTTCACCAGCTGGACTCCTTCGTGGTGGCACACAGCAACGCACTGAACGTGCAGGCGGAGTACAAGCGCTACATCAGCGCCGTGGAACACTACAATGCCCTGGCCACGGCCAGCGCACAGCCCACCATCACTGCGGTGGGCGACAGCCTCTTCACCGCCCTGCTCCTGGCCGACATCGTGCCCGACTACGTGGACCTGCTGGACGGGCTTACCCCTGCGGCCATCCTGCCACCGGACATCACCTCCCTGGCCGATATGGACGGCGACGACCCCTGTGTGGACCTCTACCTCAGCACCTATCTGCCCGCCTATTGGCACTTGGCCACCACGGACACAACGGACCGTTGTCCCGACCTGCAGAAATATGCCCCGCTGGTCTCCTACAAGGAGTTCCTGGCGGCGAACATCTGCTGCTCCGATAGCGGGTTGGTGGTGTTCGACCACTACATCCAACAGTTCCTGGTGGATTCCTTGAGCTGCCCGAGCTACTTCCCCCAGTTGAAGGAATGCGGCAGCGACAGTCTGGGTGTGATGGCCATGATGAAGGAGGGCGAGGACTGCCAATACCTCTACACCCTTTGGTACGACGACGTGAAGAAGTACACCGATGGCCCGGCGCCATACTATGTGCATACAGGGATCGTCCTGGACCTCACCTACCTGAGCTTTGAGGATTTTGAGAAGGCGGAACTGTGCGCATGCGTGCAAGAATACCTGGTCTACCTGCAACCCTATCTGAACTGGAACATCGGCGACCCACCCTTGTCCCCGCTGCTCTCCATTGATGAGTTCTGCAATGGCGGACAGAACGACTGCGAGGACCTCTTCCGCGTGTACGTGACCACGGTGAAGGACTTCAATCAGTCGGCCTACAGCGATTCCATGTCCATCGAACTGCCGCAGGTCTTCAACGACTTCAAGGAGTTCGAGGAGGCGAAGCTCTGCTGGTGCGTGGAGGCCTACATCGCCTACCTGCAAGGCTATTCGGCATGGACAGCGGGCATGGGCGAATGGCCCAAACCCATGACCATCCAGGAATTCTGCCGAAGCACCACCACGCCGGAGTGCTCCGAGATGTACCATCTGTACACCACCCGGCTCATCACCCTGCAACCGCTGGTGGCGGCCATCAACGCCGAATACTCCACCAACTTCCAGTTCTTCTTCGTGGACGAGAAGACCTTCGACCTCTACGGGCTGTGCTGGTGCGTGGAGGCCTACCTGGCCCAACTGGAACTGTACCTGGCGGACCCGGAGACCTACATGGAGGAACTGGAGGATGAGGCGAACGGCGTATGGAACTTGCTGAAGTTCTGCGCGATACCGGTGCCCTGCCCGCCCCAACCACCCCTGCCGCCCACCCCCACGTTGACCGTTGAGGAGTCCGATTGCGTGTGCTGCGACGAACTGAACAGCATCGCCACCTTGAACGCGCACGCCGCCTACGAGGCCTACATCGATTCGCTGACCCGCGACATCACCGAACGCTACACCGAGACCTGCCTGGGGGCCGCCGAGACCTTCCGCCTCACCTTCCCCGACCAGGAGCACCACTACACCTTGTACTACTACGATCAGGCCGGCAGCCTGGTGCGCACCGTGCCCCCCGAGGGCGTGCTGCTTACCGAGATCGGCCACCCCGCCGACAGTGTGGCCGTGCGCATCGCCACCGACCGCGCACAGGGCACCCACAGCTTCTTCACCGACCACCGGCTGACCAGCGACCACGTGTACAACAGCCTGGGGCAACCCATCCGCAGCGCCATGCCCGACCAGGACCCGCGCAACGAGTGGAAGAGCGCCACCCCGCTGGGCTTGGCGGAAGACATGACAATCACGGGCATCACCTTCGGGGAAAGTGGGAAAGGCTTCCTGAGCGGCTTCCTGAGCGGCGACCGCGGCCTGGCCTACACCACCACGGACGGCGGCCTTACCTGGCAGCGCAGCCACGGACTGGTGGGCGCCGACCTCTACGGCATCCACTACCCCAGCAGCAGCACCGGATTTACCGTGGGCGACCACGGCACCCTGCTGCGCACCGCCAACGGCGGTGCATCATGGTCCCTGCTCTCCAACGAACTGCTGGAATCACGACCGGCCCTGCGCGATGTGTTCTTCACCAACGCCACGGACGGCCTGGTGGTGGGTCTGAACGGCTTTGCGGCCTTCACCACGAACAGTGGCACCGGCTTCACGACCATCACCAGCCTTGGCACGGCCCACCTGTACGGCGCTGGCTTCGATGGTACCAACTTCTACCTGGGCGGCACCACCTACGATGGTACCGCTGGCCGCCTGTATACCAATTCAGTTCTGGGCACCGGTGGCTGGACCCAGGTAACCAATACCCGCACCGCTGCCGACCTCACCTGCGGCCAGGCCACCGCTATAGATAACATCTACGTGGCCGGCCACTACGGCGTATTGCTGCACAGCACCGACGGCGACCAGTGGACCACCCGCCGCACCGGCACCACGTGGGATTTTATCGATGTGGCCTTCCGCGATGCCGACCATGGGGTGGCCATCCTGGACAGTCTGGGAGACCGCGGAGTATTGCGCCACACCACCGATGGGGGCCGCACCTGGCACCCGGTGGCCGACCTGCCTCCCAGTGACCTGAGGGACCTCTACCTGGTCCGTACTGAACCCGCCGTTACCGAAGTGCTCGCCGTGGGTGCTGGGGGACGTGTGTTCCGGCTGTTCCTGGGTGATGGCACCATGGGCTGGGCACAGGTGCAGGGCCTCGGTACCACCGCCGGCCTTACCCGCTGCTGGGCGGCCTACGATGGCACCGCCCTGCGCGCCATGGTGGCGAGCGGTTCCACCCTCTACCTGAGCGAGGACCTCACCGCCACACCCGTGGTGTGGACCACCCATACCCTGGGAGCCTGGCAGGCCCGCGATGTGCTGGGCTCCAGCTCCGGAGGCGAATGGCGCATGATGCTGGCCGTCTCCAACGGCAGCGACCATCGCTACCTCACCAGCGCATGGGACTTTTCCGGATCACCCACCTGGACCACCTCCGCCGCCACCAACGTGGGCCGCATGGCACTCCGCAGCAACAACAACGCGGTGGTGAGCGTGAACGGCGCACCGGCCCTGCACGTGGACCTGAGCACATCGGCTTTTGCCATCACCACCCTTACGCCCACAGGCACTGCACCTACGGCGACCACCAATCTGGTACCCGTAAGCGCCGACTCGGTATTGACCACCGGTACCAACGGCGCCCTGCACCTCGCATTCGACCAGAACAACGACAACTGCGTCTGGGCCGACAAGAGCGCCAAGATCGCTCCGCTGCCCGTGCTGGCCGTACACAAGAACGGCGGTTGGGCCGCTGCGGCACAAGGCACCGTGCTGCGCCGGAACGGCTCTAGCTGGACCGCCCTGCCCACCCGCACCGTACACGACCTGCGCGGCGTGGAACCCATCAACGCCAACCTGATCGTGGCCGTGGGCGATGAGAGCGCCGTGCTCCGCATGGACCCCGCCAACCCCTCCACCTACAACACACCAACCGTGATGCCCAGCGGCACGCTGCACGCCGTGCGCGCCACCGGCAACGCCCTGCATGTGGCGGCCGATGCCGGACGCATCTGGTACTGCCCGGACATCACCGCGACCACGCCCGCCTTCACCGCCCTGAACATGAACACCGGCGCCGTGCGCGCCCTGGGCACCAACACTACCCAGGTGACCGCCGTGGGCGACCGGGCCCTGGTACACAACCTCTTCGGCACCACCCGCATGGTGGTACACGAGCTCTACACCCCGCCCCTGCGCGGCATCTGGACCAACGATGGGCTGGTGGCCTATGCCGTGGGCGAGGCCAACACCGTGCGCGCCACCACCAACGGAGGCCTCAGCTGGCAGGTGGTGCCCGTGAACGGCCCGCGCACCACCCTGCGCGGTGTGCAAGGCAACACCACCGGCACCGTGCTCGCAGTGGGCAACACCAACTCCACAGGCAACAGGCAGGTACTGTCCCTCAGCGGCATCTCCTATGCCCCACAAACCCTCTCCGGGGGCAACGTCTCCGATGTGCTGAACGCCGTGGCCGTGTCCGGAACGGGGGCCCTGGTGGTGGCCGCTGCCAATGCCGGCGGCACCGCCGGTGGGGCCTACCGCCGCACGCCCAACGGCACCTGGAGCCATAGCGCCTGCAGCCAACCTGTGCTCGCCGTGTGGAGCTTCCCGAACTACATGGCCGATGCGCCCGCGATCTTCAACGAGACCAGCCACGAGGACTTCCTGATCGGGGGGCAGGCCGGGCATATGGGCTATGTGCGCTATGTGCCGGGCACCAACAGCTTCCCAAGCACACCGTCGGGCTGGGGCGCCGCCAGCGGCATCGCGGGGAACGTGCGCGCCTTCTGGTTCCACGACCAGGTGAACGGCTTTGCCGTGGTGAACAACAGCACGGGCAGCCAGCTCTACCGGGTGGCACTGCCGCTGGACCGCGCCAACACCGGCACGTGGAGCAACGGCGCCACCTTGCTCAACCTCACCAACGAGCCCGACGCGGCACCCCTGTGCATTGCCTTTGCCGATCGTGAACGGGGTTTTGTGGGCGGTAGCCAGAGCACCACGCCGGTCGGTCTGGCCCGCACCTTAACGGACGAAGGCGGCCTTTACTCCCAACGCTTCTGGTACGATGCCCTCGGCCGCCTCGTCCTCAGCCAGAACAGCAAGCAGTTCAACATGGGGCCCAACAAGCGCTTCAGCTACAGCCTCTACGATGCGCTGGGCCGCGTGTACGAGGCCGGCGAGCTGGAGGATGACGGCAACGCCCCCGACCGTTTCCAGGACCTGCCCGCCACCAATGTGAACGGCGCCCTGTTGCCCAATGTGCTGGACCCCGACGTGCTGAAAGCCTGGGTGCTCGGGCGCCCGCGTTACGAGGTGACGCGCACCTACTACGACGCGATATTCCCGAGCCTGACCATACCCGGCTTTGCACAGGAGAACCTGCGCCTGCGCGTGGCCAGCACCGTGTACTACGATGCCTGGGAGGAAGGGACCACACCTGAGGCCGACTACGCGCACGCCACCCACTACAGCTACGACATCCACGGCAACGTGAAGACCTTGGTGCAGGACCACAAGCAGTTGGGTATTGATGGCGGCGCGATCGACCCCGGATGCACCGGCTGCCTCCCCCACCGCTACAAGCGTATGGACTACACCTACGACCTGATCAGTGGGAACGTGCGTCAAGTGGATTACCAGAAAGACCAGCCCGATGCGCTCCACCACCGCTACACCTACGATGCCGACAACCGCATCACCGAAGTGGAGACCAGCGCCGATGCACAGAACTGGCACCACGATGCGCGGTATTTCTACTACCCACATGGCCCGCTGCAACGCGTGGAGCTGGGCGAGCACCTGGTGCAAGGCACCGACTACGCCTACACGCTGCAAGGCTGGCTGAAAGGCATCAACTCCGACCGCTTGAGGGCTGAGAACGATATGGGCCTCGATGGATGGAACGACCCCTCGAACCCCAACTTGTTGGTAGGCCGCGATGCCTTCGGGTTCTCGCTCAGCTACTATGGCGAAGCGGATTACAGCGCGATCGATGCGGCCCGGTGGGACAATTCTACCGGCGAACGGGCCTTCGCACCCATGGGCGGCGACATGGCCACCACGTGGAGCCCGTTGTACAACGGCAACATCGCACATACTGTGAACAGTTTGCAGCCCTTTGGCCTGTGGTCATCGCCGAGCGAGCAGGGGCAGGTGCTCGCGCAGGTATACCGCTACGACCAGCTGAACCGCCTGAGGGCTTCACGCGGCTATGAGGGGCTTGATGCGGACAATGACTGGGCACAGGCCGGTGCCACCGTGGCCCACATGTACAAGAGCACCTACGCCTACGATGCCAACGGGAACATCACCCAGGCGCACCGTTGGGACCAGCATGGCGACCACTACGACAGCCTCTACTACCACTACCAGGCCGCCAGCGGACGCCTGTTGCGCAACCGCCTGTACCAGTTACAGGACCTGGCCGCGGACAACGTGGTGACCCTGGGTGCCGATGGTGTGGAGGACCTGCCCAACGCCACCACGGGCTTTACAGACCCCACCGGTGCGCTCGGCACCATCAACACCAACAACAACTACAGCTACGATGCTCTTGGCAATCTGATCCGAGACGCACGCGAACAGATCGGCGCCATCGAATGGACCGTGGCGGGCAAGGTGAAGAGCGTGTCTCGCACACTTGGAAGCACTCGTGATCCGTTGAGTTTCGGTTACGGTGCCAGTGGCCAGCGGATCTTGAAACAGGTAGGCACGAACCCCGACGGCGGAAACGGGTACCGGGAACATTATATTCGTGATGCGCAGGGAAACATCATGGCCACTTACCGCTATACCAACACCGGCACGGCGAGCTTAAGGCTCAACGAAAGGCCGCTTTATGGTAGCAGCCGGTTGGGCTCCTTGCGGAAGGAGGTGGAGCTACACACCCTGCCCTCTTTTGACCCGGCAAGTGCGAACCCTATGCAGCAAGTGGACCTCAATTACGAACTGACCGACCACTTGGGGAACGTGTGCGCGGTGGTGACCGGAAGACTGCTGGATGGCAATGGAGGCGGTACGGCGAAGCAGGCGGAGTTGGTGAGCGCGCAGGGATATGAGGCGTTTGGGAGTTTGTTGCCGGGGAGGATTTACAGCTCGGGATCTTACAGGTTCGGGTTCAACGGTATGGAGAAGGATAATGAGGTGCATGGAAGCGGTGGGACAAGCTATGACTTTGGGGCAAGGATTTTTGACACTCGGGTTGGGCGTTGGTTGAGCTTGGATCCATTATCGCAAGAATATCCATCTCACTCAGCATACTCGTTTGCTGGACTAAATCCAATTCTATATATTGACCCCGACGGCCAAAAAATCGTAATTTACTACTCTGAAGCACACCAAAAGAAGAACGGCAGAACTGTGACACGATCCAGAAAAATTGTTCTGAAGACATGGGAGGATGTTGCAAAGGCTCACAAGAGGTCGGGTTACAATGGATTTGTTCGAGACGTGACGCAATCCATGCTATCTACTCGAGGACTCGATTCTTTTGACGATTCGGGTACTGAAGGAGCTTATGATGTGCTCTTAAACTCAGCGAAAAAAATCCGTGTAGTACAGGGGTCGAATGACCCTTCAGCAGAAATGGCTGGAAGTAGCTACAACCCTTTGAAAAGGACTATAACATTCGAAAATCTACTAGCATCGGAACTTATTGATCTGAGTTCAGGCGAGGTAACAGGGAAGCAGTCTGCTTCTACGGAGTTTTTGGAAGAAGCAATCCATGCCGCAAGGGATATAGGATTGGGTATTAGATTCACGCGCAGAATGGTTCGCGACATAAACAGCGACTTCTTTAATAAACACCGAGCCGAAGAGGAGAAGGTGAATGACTTTATCAACATTGCTGCTGGCCAGAGAGGAGAAGGCACAAGAAGCTCCTATTTCGGTACTACCAAGAAATATTTTCTGTCTAAGAACGTTGATTCTACAGAGGCTAAGGGCAGAGGACCTGCAAATAACCACAAATAAGTCATGTATCATAAACTGAATCCATTATCGTTTTTGCTTATATTGTGCTTGTCATCCGGTTGTGGCTTGTCGAAAGACATATCACCAACACCGTGCTATCTAGAGATGACGTTAGATATTATTCATTCTGCGGCCAAGCTCAATTATTATCCGATTAATAAATCACAAATACCAAACAGGTTAATTAAATGCTTAGATAAAAGCAGCACTTATGGGTTTGTTTTAGCCTTCGAACAAGAGCCTATTCTAGCCAGAGGTTTGGTGGTGAAGGATGCACCGTACAGACGTGTTGTGGACATGCGCAGTGATTTGACGATGAAAACGGGATATATAGTTTACGAAATAGTCTCAAGTAAAAATCCATACATTCTCCTTTACCGATTAATGAATAATAACTATTACGAGATTGCTATTTTGAGAATGAATAATAGATGGGATGGCTCTTTGTCATTTATCGAATGTGATGCATTTGAAATCATGTCAATAAACTAGGCGCACGCAGGGTGTCCTCTCCCGCCGTGCCACTCTAGGCCCACGCAGGGTGTCCTCGTCCGGCCTCCGCAGCGGTCTCCCGAGGAACGAGGGGACCCTGCCTCCGGCAGGCAAGCCTGCGCCTCGAAGCCGCTATAAGCATGGTCTACACCGGTGCCTGGCCCTGCACCATCGCTACACCGGAGCCTGTCCCGAGGCTTTGCGAGGGAATGCCGACAACCGCATCACCGAAGTGGAGTCCAGCGCCGATGCCCAGAACTGGCACCACGATGCGCGGTATTTCTATTCTCGCCCTGAGCAGCGTCGAAGGGACCCGCACGGCCCGCTGCAACGCGTGGAACTCGGCGAACACCTCGTGCAAGGCACGGACTATGCCTACACCCTGCAAGGTTGGTTGAAAGGCATCAATGGCGACCGCCTGAACCCCACCACCGACATGGGCCGCGATGGCGATGCCACCGTGGTGGGCAACCCCAATTTGCTCACCGGCCGCGATGCCTACGCCCTGAGCCTGGGCTACTACGGCGATGGCGACTACAAGGCCATTGCCAGCGCTTACGATAGCGACATCCCGGCCAACGTGGTGCAGCGCCCCTTCGCGCCCATGGGCACCTCGGGCACCCTGAACACCGAGCACACCCCGCTGTACAACGGCAATATCGCCCACACCGTGAACACCCTGCAGCACTTCGGGCTGTGGGATGCCACCAACGGCGACCAGGGCCAGGTGCTGGCCATGGTGTACCGCTACGACCAGCTGAACCGCCTCAGGAAAGCTCGCGGGGTGATAGGCCTTACCAGTACCAATACCTGGCATGGTGTGGCCGATAGCGGACCGAATGAGGACAACCGCTACCGCAGCGAGTACACCTACGATGCCAACGGGAACATCCTTTCGGCGAACCGATGGGACTACGAAGGTGACCATTACGACGAGTTCGCCTACAAGTACCAAAGGCAGAGCGGCACAGCACGCTTGCTGCGCAACCGGCTGTATCAACTCTTCGATGAGGCCGACCCAACGAACCTGCACGCCAATTCCACACCGGATGGCTCGGAGGATATCGGCTTCCTACCTGAAACCACGCCCTTCGATGAAGAAGCGGCCGAGTTGAACGGCCTGCACAACTACCACTACGACGCCCTGGGAAACCTCATCCACGATGAGCGCGAGCAGATCAACGTCATCGAATGGACCGTGGCGGGCAAGGTGAAGAGCGTATCGCGCACCCTTGGAAGCACCCGTGATCCGTTGAGTTTCGGTTACGGTGCCAGTGGCCAACGGATCTTGAAGCAGGTGGGCACGAACCCCGACGGCGGAAACGGGTACCGGGAGCACTATATTCGTGATGCGCAAGGGAACATCATGGCCACTTACCGCTATACCAACTCCGGCAGTGCGAGCTTGAAGCTGAACGAGCGGCCGTTGTATGGTAGCAGCCGGTTGGGCAGCTTGCGGAAGGAGGTGGAGTTGCATACGCTGGCTGTGTTTGATCCCGCCAGCGCCAACCCGGTGCAAATGGTGGACCTCAACTACGAACTAACGGACCACCTGGGGAACGTGTGCGCGGTTGTGACCGGAAGACTGCTGGATGGCAATGGCGGCGGTACGGCGAAGCAGGCGGAGTTGGTGAGCGCGCAGGGTTATGAGGCGTTCGGGTCACTACTGCCTGGTAGGAATTACAGCAGCGACAGCTACAGGTTCGGGTTCCAGGGGCAGGAGAAGGATGATGAGATCAACGGCTCGACGGGAACGAGCTATGCGTTCGAGTATCGCATACACGACCCACGTGTCGGAAGGTTCCTCAGCATCGATCCGCTGGCAGCGAAGTACCCCCACAACTCGCCCTACGCGTTCAGCGAGAACCGGGTAGTCGCATCTTTAGAGCTTGAGGGGCTAGAGGCTTGGGACATGAATTCTCACGATCCCAATTATCAGATGATGACTCCGGAACAGCGTGAGCAGTTCCGTGATAACGCACAGAAACCAGCTTTTGAAGGCATTCTGACCGGAAGCATTCTAGGGGAGCTTGGTGTAGCGTTACGTGGGGCATGGTTGATTGGAGGTCGCACCGCGATGCTCAAGTTGCTCGGAAAAAGAGGAGTCGAGGAAGGTGCGACACAAGCTGTTGAGCGAATTACGGGTATCCCGATGGTGGTATCCCCGATGGACGTACTACAAGCCGCAAGGAAAGGAGGTAGGTTCATTGGTAATCTTTCCAAGATGGAAGGGAAGGAGGCCCAGCGAGCAGCCGAGTACCTAGAAGGCGGCAGCACGCTTGAACGAATTGATCGTGGTCCCGGCAAGACGGCCGACTTCATCGTTGACGGGAAAGTGACTGAATTCAAATCGTTGGATCCAAGTGATGCCGTCAATCATTCAACCGCTGTTACTCGTCTTCAAGCTGGCGCAGGAAAGGAAGGTGTTCAAGTCATCGATTTGGACATGCGCCCCGCCAATGGTACTGCATCCGATGCGAGGTCTGTATATGACCGTTTCGCAGGTTCTCCCAAGGGAAAGAGCTTCCTAGAAGGAGGTGGTCAGGTTCGCATAGCGACATCGGATGGTGTATTAACCTATACAGGCCAATGAACAGTCATGGCTAGAATCGTATGCCCTTGTGGTCAAGAGCTAAGCAACTCTACAAGACCGGAGATTGAGTACAGAGTATTC
>CAUJFM010000310.1 GCA_963169595.1 Bacteroidota bacterium
TCCCCGTTCAGGCTGTCGATCATCCTGTCCCTTCGAAATAAAACTGTTGTGCAAGAAGGGGGTAAAGTGGCCTTATGGGCGTCGGGGTTCTGGCGCGAAGGCCACGAAAATAAGGGAAGCCAGCAAACCCGGAAGCACTTCCCGTCAGTGCGGCGAACGACCTAATTTGGGACCATGGTCCGGCAACGCCTGGTGGTCTTCAGCGGCGCGGGGGTGAGCGCCGAAAGCGGACTGCGCACCTTCCGCGACAGCGGCGGCCTCTGGGAGGAGTTCCCGCTGGAGGAAGTGGCCACGCCCGAGGCCTGGGCCCGCGACCCGAAGCGCGTGCTGCACTTCTATGACCTGCGCCGCGCCCAGGTGCTGGCCGCCCAGCCCAACGCCGCGCACGAGGCCATCGCCCGCCTGGAGCAGCACTTCGACCTGCACATCATCACCCAGAACATCGACGACCTGCACGAACGCGCCGGAAGCACGCGCGTGCTGCACCTGCATGGCGAAGTGCGCAAGGCCCGCAGCACCGCCGACCCCACGCTGGTGGTCCCGGTGAACGGACCGTCCCTTCCCTGGGGGGCCTCCTGCCCACTGGGATCCCAACTTCGACCCCACATCGTGTGGTTCGGCGAGGAGGTGCCCCTGATGGCCGAGGCCATCCGCATCGTGCAGCGGGCGGACATCCTGCTGGTGGTGGGGACCTCCTTGCAGGTCTACCCCGCCGCCGGCTTGGTGCATGCCACCGCTCCCGGCTGCGTCACCTACGTGGTGGACCCGGGCTCCGTGCGGGTGGAAGGCCGGGCGGTGACCCATGTAAAGCGAACGGCCAGCGAGGGCGTACCCTGGCTGGCCGATCGGCTGGTCCCCGGAGGGATCAGCGGGTGATCACCACACGACGGGTGGCGACCATGCGCCCTTGGCGAACGATGCTGGCGAAGTAGACGCCCGTGGCCAGGCCACCGAGGTCCACCGCCACGTTGTTCGTGCCTGCGCGCACCGCACCCTGGCGCTCCACGGCACCCACCGCATTGCGCAGCACCCACTGGGCACCGGCCACATCACCGCTGAACCGCAGGGTGAGGTCCGCACCGGTGGCCGGGTTCGGGAACACGTCCACCACCGGGGCGGCCGCGGTCAGCTCCTGCTGGCCCACGGCATTGGCGCGGGTGTCGAACACAATGTCCACATAAGCGGTATCGGTGGGGGCGTCGGCAGGATACCACACAAAGCGGAACTTGGTGAGCCCTTCCGTGCCGGCCGGATAGAAGTAGGCGTGAAAACCCTCGAACAAGGTGGCGGGCTGCAGGGTCTCCGTCAGCGAGCCCACCCACAAGGGGCGCTCACCGGCGTTGTACGGGAGGTAACATTCACCCCAGCAGAAGGTGTTGGAGGTGCCGTCCACCGGCCAGAGCTCGTAACGCTTCACGCGCAGCGTACGCTCAGCGGAACTGTTGAGCGTAACGCCCAGGCTGGCGTCCAGTTCAAAGGTGCTCGCGGAACCCACGACGGCCACGGTCTGGCCGTTCACCACATTGTTGCCATAGTTCAGGGTCACGATCTCCTGGGCGGACAACTGGGTGCTGGCGGCGAGGAGGAGGGTGGCGATCGCGTAGCGTTTCATCATCTCAGGAAATATGCTGGGCGGACGATCCATGTCCGCAGGGCAAATGTAGGGAAGAGTGCCCCGGCGCTCGACCCTCCCGAATACCGCCAACCAAGGCATAGGATCCCAAGCAATTTGGGACACGCTCATTGCCACAGCGGTCAATGCAGCTACTTTCGTCGACCTCGGATCCGGAAGCCACGCTGACCTGCTGGGCGTTCATGGGCCACAAGATCGACCCTCACAATCAACCCACACGCATGAAGAAGTCCTTACTCCTGCCCGTGATCGGCCTGCTTGCACTGGGCAACAGTGCCATGGCCCAGTGCCCTGCCGGCCAGACCCAGGTGACGGTATCCATCACCACGGACAACTATGGTGAAGAGACCTCCTGGACCTTGACCGGCCCCGGAGGCACTCCTGTCTATGCTTCCGCCGGCAACCTGGCCGATGCCACCACGATCCCTCCCGTGAACGCCTGTGTGCCCGATGGTGCCGTGATCGTGTTCTCCATCTACGATGCCTATGGTGATGGCATGTGCTGCCAGTACGGCAACGGCTCCTACACGGTGACGGCCGGTGGGAACACCGTGGCCTCTGGTGGTGACTTCGACGCGGAAGAGATCACCTACTTCCAGACCAGCGCCCCCGTGGCCCTTGATCTGGCCATGTTGACCATCAACGTTCCCAGTGTGGTCGTGCCAGGGAATCAGACCATCAGCGGAAGCCTGCGCAACTTCGGCACCACGGCGGTGACCAGCTTCACGTTGAACTATTCCATTAATGGCGGTGCAGCTGTTAGCCAATCGGTGAACGCCAACGTTGGTATCGGCTCCACCTACAACTTCAGTCACTCCACCCCGTGGAATGCCACCCCTGGCACATATGACCTAAGCGTATGGGCATCTGACATCAATGGTGGGACCGATGGCAACACGGTGAACGACGAGGTCACCAAGACGGTGAACGTGGCCACGCAGAGCGTGCAGCGCACCACCCTCATCGAGGAGTTCACCAGCTCCACCTGCGGACCCTGCGCTTCCTTCAACGTCACCTTCGACCCCCTGCTGGAAAACCTCAACACCAATGAGACCGGCTCCAACGTGGCCGCCATCAAGTACCAGATGAACTGGCCCAGCCCCGGCAACGATCCCAGCTACAACCCCGATGGCAACACCCGCCGTGGCTACTATGGGGTGAACGGCATCCCTGACACCTTCCTGGACGGCGCCCCCCTGCCTGCCGCCAATGCCTCCACCATCAACGGTGCCGCCGCCGTGCCCGCCTTCGTCGCCATGGACATGGAATACTGGACCAACGGCAACCAGGTGTCCGTCACTGTGGACGTGACCCCCTATGCGAACATCCCCGGCACCCAC
>CAUJFM010000311.1 GCA_963169595.1 Bacteroidota bacterium
AACTACCACCTGAAGCAGATCTTCCAAACCGCTGAGCTTCAGGAAGAGGCAACTATTAGAAAAATTCTAATGGTTCAGATGGAGGGCAAGCGGGAGGTGCGACGCGAAGTGGAGGTGTACAACCTGGACGCCATCATTGCCATGGGGTACCGGGTGAACAGCGCGCGCGCCACCAAGGTCCGCATCTGGGCTACCAACACGCTGAAGGAATACCTGGTGAAGGGCTTCGTGCTGGACGATGCCCGCCTGAAGCAGGGCAAGCGTTTCGGGCTGGACTATTTCGAGGAACTGCTGGAGCGCATCCGCGAGATCCGTGCGAGCGAACGGCGCTTCTACGAGAAGATCACCGACATCTACAAGGAGTGCAGCCGCGACTACGATGCCAACGATGAGGTGACCCGCCTCTTCTACAAGACCGTGCAGAACAAGCTCCACTGGGCCATCCACCGCCACACCGCCGCCGAGCTCATCGCCGAACGCGCCAAGGCCGAGCTGCCCCACATGGGCCTCGCCACTTGGAAGAACACGCCCGGCGGCAAGGTGCTGAAGAGCGATGTGACCGTGGCGAAGAACTACCTGAACGTGGAGGAGATCGCCGAGCTGGACCGCATCGTGGGCATGTACCTGGACTATGCCGAGAACCAGGCCAAGCGCGGCATCACCATGTACATGAAGGACTGGGCCGGCAAGCTCGATGCCTTCCTGCAGTTCAACGACTACGATGTGCTGAAGAACGCCGGCCAAGTGAGCCACGACGTGGCCGTGCAACTGGCCGAGGGCGAGTATGAGAAGTTCCGCGTGCGGCAGGATCGCGACTACATCAGCGACTTCGACAAGGAGGTGAAGCGACTTACCGGCAAGAGGCCCGCAGAGCAGGTGGTGCCGCAAAAGAAAAGCCCGAAAAAGAAACCCTGAACCACCATTTTCCCGACCTCGGCATTAGAGTCATAACCCAAGCCCACCATGGTCTCCAGCCCAACGATAAAGAAATCCTTGACAGTTCCCGCTATCCATACCATGAGCACCACAGACCTAATTCTGGCGAATTCGCCAGAATTAGACACTGTTCCAAATCCTTCGAATTCGAGGGGTTTGGAAAGCTGACCCACCATGCCTCGCACCTCCACCCGCCAATCTCCCCCCGCCGATGAACCACTGCCTCCTTACCGCAGCCCACGCCCTGGCCGACGAACTCACGCGGCACCGGACCGCCGACCCGCGCGCACGGAACAAGGCCCGCAGCACCCGCGCCGACCAACGCGCCGTGCTGAAGGTGCTGCGGAAACGCGCCGCATGGGCCGGTCTTCCATCTTCTGATCATCTCATTTTCTGATCATCTGATCGCCGAGCACCATGCCCCGCACCACCACACCCAAAGCCCCTGCCACCAACCACCCGGTCCTGGGCCGCTTGCCTGTGGGGTGGAAACGTGTCCGCCTGGGTGCAGCGGTGGAGCTGATCATGGGGCAGTCGCCGCCGGGGAATACCTACAACACTGACGGCGAAGGGCTGCCATTGATCAATGGTCCAACCGAGTTCACAGATCGGCATCCTGTGAAGATCCAGTGGACCACGACACCGACAAAGACCACGAGGTCCAGCGACATCCTGCTCTGTGTTCGCGGAAGCTCGACAGGACGGATGAACATTGCCGACGGTGAGTATTGTATTGGTCGAGGCGTGTGCGCCATTCGCGGAACAGAAGACACCGATACAGAATTCTTGAGCTATCTGATGCAATCGGTGCTTGCTCCGATGCTGCGGCTCAGCACTGGATCGACCTTCGCGAACATCGACAGCAAGTCGATCAAGAGCGTCTACGTTCTTCTCCCCCCCCTCCCCGAACAACGCCGCATCGCGCGCATCCTGGGCACCTGGGACAAGGCCATTGGCCTGCTGGGCCAGCAGATCTCCGCCAAGGAAGAGCGCCTGCGCGGCCTCATCGATCAACTGGTGAGCGGCAAACGCCATGGCGCCAAGGGCGACAAGCTGCCCAAGGGGTGGAGGTGGAAGACTTTGGGTGAGCTAGGCTCATTCACCAAGGGCAAGGGCATACTGAAGGCAGACATCAGCACAGAGGGTGTGCCCGCGATCACCTACGGCGAGCTGTACACGGTGCACCATGTTCGCATCAAGCGCTTCTATTCCTTCGTCAACGATGGCGTCGCCGACGCAAGTCAGCCTATCCAATACAACGATGTGCTCTTCGCCGGTTCGGGCGAGACCGCAGAGGAGATCGGCAAAGCCGCCGTCTATCTGGGCCGTGAACGCGCCTGCGCCGGGGGCGATGTGATCATCCTGCGTCCCAAGGATGTGAACGCACTCTATCTCGCCACTGCACTCAACAGCTCTATCGCCGATCGCCAGCGCCTGAAGTTCGGCCAGGGGCATAGTGTGGTACACATCTATCCGTCGCAGCTCGCTGAGCTGAAGGTGCCACTTCCGCCAGCCGAGATCCAGGATTTCATCGCCAGCGCTACCACCGCGCTCGATGACGAGCTCGACCTCCTGCGCACGAAACTCGCGCAGCTCCACGAGCAGAAGCGCGGGTTGATGCAGCGGCTGCTGGGGGGCGGAAAATCTAGCAGGCAATGAGTTTGATCCTGTGTGTCATCGCAGACGTTCCGTCCTGGACCGACAAGGCTCAGGCCATCGCGGCGCTAATCGCCGTACCCGGTGCGATCGCGGCATTCTTCGTTCTGTTCAAACGCGATGAGCAGAAGCAGGCGATGATCCACGAACTGCAACAACAGACGGTGGGCCTTTCAGCTCAGACCAGGGAACTCAATGCACAGGTGTTCCAGTTGGGGAAAATCCATCAGGCGATCGCGGAAGGCATCGCGGTGATGACCCATGATGTACAGATACAGGAGAAGAACCGGCGGAACGAATTGCGACCGTACCTGGTCCTCGACACAGTGAAACCTGCGGAGTATGGCCAGGGCGTCCAATATCTCTTCTTCAACAAGGGTGGCAGTGCGGAGGAGGTATACGTTCAGGATTTCCAAGGGGAAGGAACGCACTACCAGGCGCAGTTCAGGGCGGAGAAGGGGCAGCACATTTTGATCGAGCTCTATCAGCCAACGCCGTTCCTTCAAGAATGGAGATTCGAAATCCATTACACGGACGCGGACGCGGTGCCCTACAAACAGATCATACAGCGCAAGAAGGAGCACGCCTTCGAGCCGGATGTGAGCCCACCCATACGCCGGGATGTTGAAGATGCATCCGCCAACACCACCGCACCATGAACGAGACCGAAGCCCTGGCCGAGCTCGAGCGCCTGCTCACCGCCCCCGGCGAGCACGAGGTGCTGGAGTTCAAGACCGCCACCGATGCGGAGATCGCGCACCTGCGTACACGCAAACTGATCGAAGGCCGCAAGCCCAATGTGTACGTCTCGCTCCTCGTTGCACAGAAGATCCAGCGCA
>CAUJFM010000312.1 GCA_963169595.1 Bacteroidota bacterium
TCGGCAAGAACATCGTGGGCGTGATCCTGGCGTGCAACGGCTGGCAGGTGATCGACCTGGGCGTGATGGTGCAGAGCGCCACCATCCTCAAGACCGCCCGCGAGATGCAAGTGGACATCATCGGCCTCAGTGGGTTGATCACGCCCTCGCTCGATGAGATGGTGCATGTGGCGAAGGAGATGGAGCGCGAAGGCTTCGAGACACCGCTCCTGATCGGTGGCGCCACCACCAGTCGCGTACACACCGCCGTGAAGATCGCGCCGCACTACAGCAAGCCTGTGGTGCACGTGCTCGACGCATCGCGCAGCGTGCCCGTGGTGAGCAACCTGCTCAGCGACAACGAGCGCGACCGCTTCGCCGCCGAGGTGCTGGAGGAGTACGCCAAGGTGCGCACGCAGTACGAAGGCCACCAACGCGAGAAGGAGTACGTGCCGTTGGAAGAGGCGCGCAGCAAGAAGTTCGCGATCGACTTCAACGCGGAACCGCCCGTGTCACCAAAGAGCACCGGGGTGTTCACCTACCGCAACTATCCGCTCGCGGACCTGTTGCCCTACATCGACTGGACACCCTTCTTCATGAGCTGGGAGTTGGCCGGCAAGTTCCCCCGCATCCTGGAGGATGAAGTGGTCGGCCAACAGGCGAAGCAGTTGTACGACGACGCGCAGCAGATGCTGGACCGCATCATCAAGGAGCAGTGGATCCAAGCGCACGGCGTAGCTGCCATCTGGCCAGCGAATGCGGTGAACGACGACGACATCGAGCTCTACGGAGATACATCACGCACCAAAGTGGTCGGTCGGTTCCAGACGATGCGCCAGCAGAGCAAGAAAGCGCCGAACGTACCCTACATCGCACTCGCGGATTTCGTCGCTCCGAAAGGAACACCGGACTTCGTGGGTGGCTTTGCCGTCACCGCCGGACATGGCGTGGACGAGCGCGTGAAACGTTTCGAGGCCAAGGGGGATGACTACAGCGCGATCCTGCTGAAGGCCCTGGCCGACCGCCTGGCCGAGGCCTTCGCCGAGAAGCTCCACGAGGTGGTGCGCCAGGAGCTCTGGGGCTACGAGTCCACCCGACTCTCCAACGAGCAGCTGATCAAGGAGGAGTACCAGGGCATCCGTCCGGCGCCGGGCTACCCCGCCTGCCCCGACCACACCGAGAAGCCCGAGCTCTTCCGCCTGCTCGAGGCCACCAAGCACACGGGGATCACCCTCACCGAGAGCCTGGCCATGAGCCCGGCCGCCGCGGTGAGCGGCTGGTACTTCGCGCACCCCAAGGCCAAGTACTTCGGCGTGGGGCGCGTGGCCAAGGACCAGGTGGAGGACCTAGCGCGGCGGAAGGGTGAGCCTACTGAGTGGATGGAGAAGTGGCTGGGGAGCAACCTGGCCTATTAAACCTTCCGACGGTCTGTTGCGTATGCACGGCCCGAACGGATGAGAACCGCCTTCCTGACGACACTGGTCTGCGCCCTGAGCACGATGCTCATGGCCCAGTCGCCTGCTGGCCTCACCCAGGAGAACGGCGACTGCACCGGGGCCATCGTCATCGCGGATTCGGTCTACCGCCAGCCCGCCGCGGTCCGCGGTTTCGGGAACAAGCTGGAGATCAAGGAGAACCCCAAGGAGGACCTCCAGTGGTTGGAGCGCGAGCACCACACTACGTGGTACAAGTTCCGCAGTCCGGCGAACACCACGCTCACCTTCGAGATCATCCCCGACAACATCGAGGACGACATCGATTTCCTGCTCTTCCAAGGCGCCATCCCGGGCATCTGCGACAAGGTCGCCACCAAGCAGGTGCAGCCCGTGCGCAGCAACATCTCCCGCAACGACAAGAGCAACCGCTCCATCTGTGGGCTGCGCAAGGATGCCACGGAGGACTTCGTGCGCAGCGGCGTGGGCAGCAGCTTCAGCCGCGCCATCGAGGTGAAGCAGGGCGAGCTCTTCTACCTGGTGGTGGACTACCAGGACCGTCCGCTGGCGGGCTACACCATCCGCTTCCATTACGATCCCCCGCCTCCGCCGCCCGCCCCCGAGGAACCGGTGGATGCGCCCAAGCAGAAGCAGAAGCTGGCCATCAACGTGGTCGATTCCAAGACCGGCAAGCCGGTGGATGCCACCCTCACCATCGACGGCATGGAGTTCGACAAGGTGGTGGAGGCCAAGGGCAGGAGCGCGTACCACTACGAGATGGACATGTACCGCAACCTGCGGATCGGCTGCATCCGCAAGGGCTACATGTTCCAGACCGTGCGGGTGAAGGGCAACACCGAACCCGAGGTCAACGTGGAGATCAAGATGGTGCCCATAGCGCCCGGAGAGCGCGTGGTGCTCGACGATATCCGCTTCGTGGGCAACGAGGACAAGGTGATGCGCCAGAGCGAGGCCTCCCTGCTCATCCTGCTGCGCTTCATGCAGGAGAACCCCAAGGTGCGCATCGAGATCGAGGGCCATGTGAACGGGCCCACCTTCAAGAACAAGAAGGAGTTCATCGACCTCAGTACGGCGCGGGCCAGGACCGTGTACGACTTCCTCCTGGTGAACGATGTGGAGCCCGAACGGCTGTCCTACGTGGGCCTGGGCAACTCCCAGATGCTCTATCCCGAGCCGAAGAACAAGGAGCAGAGCGAGGCCAACCGCCGGGTGGAGATCAAGGTGCTGGGCAACTGACCGCACCATCCGCACCGCTCCTTCACCGCTCGTCAAAAGTGATCCCCCGTGCCGGGCTGGCCGGGTACTTTTGAGCGTCCGGGGTTCCATCCCCGCGATGAGACGGTACCATGCGCCTCCTTCTTTCCTCCCTGCTGCTCGTTGTGGCCGCCGGCCTGCGCGCCCAGCAACCCTATACGCTTGAGCAGTGCCTGCGGACCGCCGAACAGCGGAACCTGGCCGTGGCCAACGCCATGCTCGATGCGGAACTGGCCGAGAGCAACCGTACGCAGTCCTATTGGGACCTGGCGCCCGACCTGAACGGCGTGGCCACGCACGGCTACAACTACGGCCAGACCGTGGACCGCTTCACCAACACCTTCGCGAACGACCGGGTGCGCACCAACAACTTCTTCCTGCAGAGCACCGTGGTGCTGTTCGAGGGCCTGCGCCGGCAGCATCGCATCCGGCAGGCGGGCCTGGACTCCGACGCGGCCGACCAGGCGGTGCAGGCGGCGCTGAACGACATGCGGCTGGAGGTGGTGCAGGCCTTCCTGGATGTGCTCGGGCTGCGTGAGCGGATCGAGGCGTCCGAAGCCCAGGTGAGCGCCACCCGGGAGCAACTGGAGCGGACCGCGGCCCTGGTGGAGGCGGGTCGCCTGGCGCGTGCCGAGCTCCTCACGCTCGAGGCCCAGCTGGCCCAGGAGGAGTTCAACCTCACCGATGCCCAGAACCAGCACGATCAGCGCAAGCTCGCGCTGGGCCGGGCCATGCAGCTCGATGTGCCCGAGGTGTACACCTTCGACATCGCGGCGCCCGCCCTCTCGGCCTTCACCCCGGCCGAACCCAGCCAGTCCGCCGAGACCGTGCTGGCCAATGTGCTGGCGACCAACCCGGCCTACAAGCAGGCCGAGATCAATGTGGCGAGTTCGGAGCAGGCCTTGTCCATGGCGCGTGCGGGGCTCATGCCTTCGCTCAGCTTCAGCGCATCGGCCGGCAGCGGTTATTCGGGGCTTACCCAGCGGGCCGTCGGCGAACCCATCCTGGGTCCGCCCATCCCCATCGGGGCCACCGCCAGCGGGGAGACCGTCCTTATCCCCAACGAGTCCTTCGCCCGGGAGGTGGTGCCCTTCGGCGACCAGCTGGAGCAGAACTTCAACCAGTCGGTGGGGCTTACGCTCAGCCTGCCGATCTTCAACAACATGCGCAACCGCACGGCCATCGACCAGGGGCGCATCCGGGTGGAGCAGACCCACAACCGTATGCTGGCCGTGCGCAACGACCTGCAGCGGAACGTGCTCGATGCCCTGGTGATGCAACGCGCCGCCTACCGGCAGTACGAGGCCGCCACGCGTGCGGTCGGTGCCGGCACCCTGGCGCTGGACTATGCCGAGGAGCGCTTCGCACAGGGCGCCATCACCTCCATTGAGCTCAGCGCGGCCAAGGCCCAGCTGGCCCGCAACGAAGCCGACCAGATCAACGCCAAGTACCGCTACCTGATGGCCAGCAAGTACCTGGACATCCTGCAGGGCATCCCGGTCACGCTGTAATGCGTTTGGTGGAGCCGTTCGCGAGCGGTTCCTTCGCGCCATGCCGTTGATCCTGGCCATCGAGACCGCCACGAAGCTGTGCAGCGTGGCCGTGGCGCGCGATGGCCATGTGCTCGCCCTGCGCGAGGTGGAGAGCCAGCGTCATGAGCATGCCGAGAAGGTCAATGTGTTCATCGCCGAGGTGTTGGAAGAGGCGGGACTTTCGCTGAAGGACCTGGATGCCGTGGCCGTGGGCATCGGGCCCGGCAGCTATACCGGCCTGCGCATCGG
>CAUJFM010000313.1 GCA_963169595.1 Bacteroidota bacterium
CCGCGCTTGTCGCTACCGCGGAAGGTGGAGGCGCTGGCCCAGGCCGTGGCGACGAGCTCGCTCACGCTGAGACCGCTGGCGAGGATGCTACCCTTCAGGGCCGCCACGTCAGCGTCGGCCAGCTTGGTGCCGGCGGGGACAGGGTCCTGCCAGATGAGGTCCTCCTTCGGCACTTCGGGACCGAGGTAGAGGCTCTTGGGGCCCATGTCGCGGTGCGTGAGCTTGAACCAGGCGCGGGCGAAGGCGTCGGCGAAGGCTTGGGGATCCTTGTGGAAGCGGCGGCTGATCGGCTCGTAGATCGGGTCGAAGCGCAGCGAGAGGTCCGCCGTGGTCATCGCGGGACGGTGCTTCACGTTGGGGTCGTGCGCATCCGGGATCATGTGCTCGGGCTTCACGTCCTTGGCCAGCCACTGCCAGCCACCGGCGGGGCTCTTCACCAGTTCCCACTCGTAGCCGAAGAGCATGTCGAAGTAGCCGTTGTCCCACTTGGTGGGGTTCGGCTTCCACGCGCCCTCCAGGCCGCTGGTGATGGTGTCCTTGCCCTTGCCGCTGCCGAAGCTGTTCTTCCAGCCGAAGCCCTGCTCCTCGATGGGTGCGCCTTCGGGGGCGGGGCCCACGTGGGAATCAGGAGCAGCGCCGTGCATCTTGCCGAAGGTGTGGCCACCGGCGGTGAGTGCCACGGTCTCCTCGTCGTTCATCGCCATGCGCTTGAAGGTCTCGCGCACATCACGGCCGCTGGCCACCGGATCGGGGTTGCCGTCCGGGCCCTGCGGGTTCACGTAGATCAGGCCCATCTGCACAGCGGCCAGCGGAGCTTCCAACTGGCGTTCACCGCTGTAACGGCTGTTGGGCTTGTCGCTGGTGGCGAGCCATTCGCCCTCGCTGCCCCAATAGATGTCCTCCTCGGGGGCATAGATGTCCTCGCGACCACCGCCGAAGCCGAAGGTCTTGAAGCCCATGCTCTCCATGGCCACGTTGCCGGCCAGCACGAAGAGGTCGGCCCAGCTGATGCTGTTGCCGTACTTCTGCTTGATGGGCCACAGCAGACGACGCGCCTTGTCCAGGTTGCCGTTGTCGGGCCAGCTGTTCAGCGGGGCGAAACGCTGGTTGCCGTTGCCAGCGCCACCGCGGCCATCGGCGGTGCGGTAGGTACCTGCTGCGTGCCAGGCCATGCGGATCATGAGGCCGCCGTAGTGGCCCCAGTCGGCCGGCCACCACTCCTGCGAGTCGGTCATCAGCTTGGTGAGGTCGGCCTTCACCGCCTTCAGGTCGAGCTTCGAGAAGGCCTCGCGGTAGTTGAAGTCCGGGTCCATGGGGTTGGACACCGGCTGGTGCTGGTGCAGGATGCTCAGGTCGAGCTGCTCGGGCCACCAGTCCTTGTTGCGCCGGCCGCGACCGGCCACGGGCAGGGCCTGGGCGCCGTGCATCACGGGGCACTTGCCGGTGGACTGTGGGGTGACGCCCTCAAGCGGGGCGCCCTGATGATGTTCGTGTGCCATGGGTCGATCCGTTTTGATTGGACGGTGCAAAGCTACCCCGCTACTGTTTATCGCAACCTATTGCCATATAGCTATCATCTATAGACCAACCTGATCAACATGGACCGGATGGTCCGTTCGGTCAGTCGGCCTTGATCAACTTCGCACCATGCCCTTCCGGCCCTGCCGCCTGTTCCTCATCCTCCTGCTGTTCGCATGGTCACCGTGCGCGGCCCAGGTGGACCTGGAGCAGGAACGACGCGCCATGCTGCGGGGTGATGCCCGTGGGGTGATCGCCCGCTTGGAACAGGCGCTCCAGGAGCCTGGTCTGACGTCAGATGTAATGCAGCGGGCCCGTATCATGGAAACCTTGGGGGAACAATACCACCGGCTCTACGACATCGATGAGGCCTTCCAGTGGTGGGAACGCGCTTTCGACCTGCGTGTACGGCACTTCGGTGACCGCTCCCCGGAAGCCGGTGTGGGCTATGCCTACCGCGCACGCTATCACAACTACATGGCCGCATCCCAGCTCGAACATCAGCGGGAGGCGCTGGTGATGGCCGATTCCGCGATGGAACGCTTGTCGGTCAGTTCGACGGGGATCACCCCACACGAGCGCTGCACCATCCTGCGCGAACATGCCTATGCGTACAAGGTGAGGAACTGGGTCCACAGTCTCGGCCTGGACCCCGACCTGGTCCGATCACGTGCGCTGTTCCATGAAGCACTGCAACTGGCCACCACGTACCGTGATACGGTCTGGATGGCCCAACTCCACCACGATATCGGGAACACCTACACCGACCTGGCGAACCTGGTCCGGTCCGATCCAGCGCGGCTCCGGGATGTGGTGCAGCAGGCCCGGTACCACTACGGCCGATCCCTGTCCCTGTTGAAGCGCACGGGGCTCCTTCCTTCGGAGGCCTCGATGATGGATCACTTCACGCTCGGGCTGCTCTATGGGTACGCCTACGATCTGGACAGCCTGCCACAGGTCATCCGCGAATTCGACCAAGCCCTGCTGCATCTGGCGCGATGCGGCGGTTCCGTTCCGGTGACCGATCCGGTGCAATTCGTGGAGCGTCAGCCGAACCGCGCACAGGCCTTGGAACTGATGCACTACCGCGGGGAGGACCTCTTGAAATTGTACGCGACCACCGGGCGGGAGGAATACCTGCACCAGGCGATCCGCACCAGTGATGCCGCTCTTCCCTACTGGGATGCCATGTTGCGCGAATACCGGAGCTCGGCCTTCCACAAGGTGGTGGGGTCGTACGGACATTTCCTGTTCAAGAACAGGAGCGTGATGCTCGCCGAACGCTACTGGCTCAACAAGGACCCGCAGGATGCCGTGGCCTCGCTGCTGGCCAGCGAACGCCACAAGAACATCGTGGACCAACGGGCGCGGATGCAGAAGGGAGGTCCAGCGCCATTGCTGATGGCCGCTTCCCGTGTGTCCGATCCACCATGTGCGCAAGCAGGCACCCTCATCATCAGCTACCATCTGGGCTGGAAGTTCCTGGCGCACATCATTTCCGAGGAAGGCGTTGAAGTGATCGAGCTGCCCGAACTTCCTGGAGAGCTCTGGCGCGGCTACGGGAGGCCCAACAAGTTCAATGTGGCGAGTTTCAACGAAGGGCCGGCTGCCTTCACCTCCAGCACCCATGCCTACTACCAGGCGCTGCTCGCACCCATCCTGGAAGGCCGCAGGGAAAAGGAATTGATCATCATTCCGGACGGCCATATCGCCCACCTGCCCTTCGATGTGCTCTGCACCTCACCGACCGGGAACAACTGGTCCACGTTGTCCTATCTGGGCTCCACCCACACCATCCGCCATGCATCCAACCTGCAGCAAGCGCTGGCTGACCTGCGGAAGGTCCCCCGCGCACGTGCGGCAGCCGCGCTGGTCTCCACCGATACGCTCGCCGCACTGCCGTTCGCATCACGGCTGGTGGAACGACTGGGCCAATGGCTGCCGGAGCTGGACCATCACGATCGTGTGGGGCGCTTGGTGTTGGACAGCCTGCTCCGCTGCCCCGGCCTCCTGCATATCGCCACGCATGCCCATGCCCCGGACCTACCGGATGCCCTGCCCTACCTGGTCCTGAACGACGACCCCTTCACCACCGCGGACCTGCAAGCCGCACAGGTGCAGCGGCAACTGGTGGTGCTCAGCACCTGCTCCGGCGGCGATGGACCTGTCTACATCGGCTCGGGGGTGATCAGCATGGGGAACGCCATCCTGGATGCCGGAGCCTCGGCGGTGGTGCACACCCTCTGGCCGGTGGATGACAGGGCCACGAGCGAGGTACTTGAACTGATGTATGAAGGGTTGAACGATGGCCTTCCGCTGAGCACGGCACTTCAGCAGGCCAAGGTCCGCTATATGGAAGCCCATCAGCACGACGGTCTCGCACACCCTTTCCATTGGGCGGGGATCGTCCATGCAGGAAGCGAGGTGGTACTGGAGCCTGCGACAGGACGGTGGCCCTGGGGCTACATCGCCGCGCTATCGCTCGCCTTGCTGGGGATCGTCCTTTACAGGCGCTCGAGCAAGCGGACGGCCCGGTCCGCGACAGGGGCATCACTGGACTGACCCAGCTGCTCCAACAGCGCTTTGGCCTGTGCCCTGTCCCCGCTGCGCAAGTGCATCAACGCCAGCTGATAGGCAGCCCTATCGGCGAACGCCGAGTAGGCGGGCACGGCCCTGAACTGTTCGGTTGCCGACCGATGGTCCCCGACCCGTTCAGTGACCACGGCCTGGAAATAGAGCAGCGTGTCATTCGCGGGTGAGCCGGTGAGGGCCTCCTGGACCAGGCGCGCCGTTGTGGTCATGTCATCCTGCTTGTACGCGTTCATGATGGCATCCATCCGCAACTGCGCAGGCCCCATGAGCACGGGCAGCCCCGGCTCCCGGAAGGCAAAGTCCTCCGCCAGCCGTTCGTCCGCATGCAGGGTGGACCAACCCCACCAGCCCGCCACCAGGAGCAGTACGGCCGCAGCCGCCCACCACACCCCTCTTCCACTTCCACCTCCTTTCGCGCTCGGGGTACCGTCCATCCGGCGAAGCTGCTCGCGCAGGCGTTCCTCGCCCAAATGATGCAGGGCACCCAGAGTGCTGCGTACGGCCGCCAACTCCTCCCGAAGCTGTTCGTCGTGCAGCAACTGCCGCTCAAAGTCCTCGCGCTCCGCAGGGGACAGATCGCCCTCCACATAGCGGATGGTCCTTTCCAGACGCGGGTCCATTTCGTGGCCTTCCATCACAGGAGCAGCATGCTGGCCGAGCGGACCAGGTGGATCAAACGTTGCAGGGCGAAGTGCTTCTTCTTCTTGGCCACGTTCCGGTTCTTCAAACCCATGGCCTCGGCCACTGCATCCATGTCCCTTCCTTCAAGATAGTACAACTCCAACACCCGGCGGTCGTCGGGTTTCAGCTCGGCCAACCGTTGCCGGACAAGCTCCGCCGTGGCCTCCTTCTCCTGCTCGTCCATGCCTTTGGTAGCCAAGGCCTCGTCCGGGATACCATGGAACTCCTCATCGAGGTCCTCCCTCCGGCGCAGCACCCGCAGGCGCGTCAGCAACTGGTTCCGCCCCACCGCGAACAGGTAGGTGCGCAGCCCGCATTGCACATCGGCCAGGCCATTGCCCTGGGCCTTCCGGTACAAGACGATCACCGCCTCCTGGAAGGCATCGGTCGCCTCCTCCTCCCGCACGTGGTACTGCTGACAGGCCCAACGCACGAAGGCCCCGCGATGCTCCTTGTAGAGCGCGCAGTACCAGCTGTGGGCTGCCTCGGCAGGGACCTGCAGGGGGGAGGACATGGAGCGGGCGAAAGATAGAGGGTGGTAACCTATTGAGAGGAAGTGCGATCAATGGCAGATGATGCACCACACAATGCGTAAGACACTCTCCTTCCTTCTCACCGCAACGGTCCTGTGCGCTTGCGGCGGCTCCAACTCCAACAGCCCCACAGATGCCACCAATGCCCCATCAGCAATCAGTTCGGAATGCAAAGAATTCCTGGATGGTTACGAAAAGTACGTGGACGACTACATCCAACTGCTCAAAGACTACAAGAGTAACCCGACCGACCTCTCCTTGATGCAACGCGCCACGACCATGGCCGAGGATGCGAAGACTTGGGGAGACAAAGCTGCGCCTGACTGCAAAGACGCATCTGAGTTCATGTCGCGGCAGATGACCATCCAAGCCAAGCTTACAAAAGCCTCATTCTCACTTTGAACGCCATGTGTAAGTGATAAATCCATCCATATGAAGACGCTGTTGCAGATATTCCTTGGGCTGATGCTCATCAGCATGACCAGCAATGCTTGTGATACACCGGAGCAGGATGTATCGAACACCGAGCCGAACACACATCAATCTACTGAAGCAACCATAAGAACTAGCTTCACTTCGGATGAGTATGTCCTTGATGCGTCGTCCGTAATCGCCTGCGAGAACTACCTCAAGGGACGAACGTTCCAAGGAAACTCCGCACGGCTGAAGTTTGAATACGACGGTACTGTCAGCGCCTTCGACCAAAGTGGCAACCTCCTGTTCGGCGGCACGCTAGAGATCGGAGAAGCGAAAAGCGCGGTTAGTCGCTGGATCTACATCCGCAACATGGCCGGTGCTGGCAAGCTCCAGTTCCTGTTGAGCAACGACGGCAAGATGATGGAGCCGAGCAGTTTGGTGATGTACAATCCCATCTGAAAGCCCTCACAGGAAAGAGGAAGTTAACAACTGCACAAATCGCTCCTTCACGAACATGGGTAAGATCGGCATCATTGAGCTTCTGATTCTATTGCTACCGGTCCTCGTGATAGCGCTCGTCCTGTTCGTAATACTCAAGCCACCTTCAAACACAAAGAACCCAAACTTCATGATGAACCAAGAACAAAAAAGAATGGAGGCAATCATTCTATCAATCGACCCGAATAGCGCACCTGACGCCATCGACCCTGACGCACCAGTGACTACCCAAGACTATCAACACCAAG